>NZ_DJGL01000094.1:33320-89283 GCF_002432735.1 Mesotoga sp. UBA5847
CCCCATTAGAAGCTCCACTTTTCTATCTCATTCTGAGTTGGTTCTTCGGATATGATAACCAGTCTGCTCTTGTCAAATCCCGGCAGAAGCTGGACAAAGATGGTTCCCAATTCTCTTCATATCTGCCCCGATTTGACCATAACCTTTTTCATTGGAATGACACATATGAAAAACAATGGCAGATGGTTTGATGTAAACTATTATCTGTTGGATGGGAGGTAGACTATGATAGAGAGATATGCGCTTTCCCCCCTGAAAGAACTTTGGGAACTGGAAGCCCAGTACAAAAGATGGCTCGAAGTGGAACTGGCCGTCGTCAATGCCTATGAGAAGACAGGGCGAATTCCTCAAGGAACGCTTGAAAAGATGAAGTCCGCTGCAAGAATTGATTTGGAAGCTATTTCCGAGATTGAAAAGCAAGTAGATCACGATGTCATTGCTTTCATAAAGTTCGTGACACAGGGAATGGGGGATGAAGCCCGTTATTTCCATCTTGGATTAACATCATCCGATGTTGTGGACACTGCCCTTTCGCTTGCCGTTAGAGAGTCCGGGCGCCTTATTGTCGGGTCTCTGGAACAGCTCTCGAGAGCACTGAAAGAAAAAGCAGTTGCCTATAAAGATGTAGTATGTATGGGTAGGACTCACGGCATACATGCTGAACCCACTTCGTTTGGGCTGAAGTTTCTATCGTTCTTTGTTGAAATAGAGAGGGCAATCCTTCGCTTGAACGTAGCTATAGATGGTTGCTCAGTTGGGAAACTGAGTGGAGCCGTTGGAAACTACGCTAATATTTTGCCGGAGATCGAGAGTATTGCTCTTGGCGAGCTCGGTCTGAGGCCGACCGCTGTTTCCTCCCAGATCATCCCGAGGGATATACACGCCGAGTTTCTTTCGGCGCTGGCAATTACGGCCTCTTCAATAGAGAGAATGGCTGTGGAGTTCAGGCATCTCCAGAGAACAGAGGTCCTGGAAGTTCAAGAGCCATTTAAGAAGGGGCAGAGAGGCTCTTCCGCTATGCCTCACAAAAAGAATCCCATTATATGTGAAAGGCTCACCGGTATGGCGCGTTTGATAAGAAGTTACGCAGGTGCTTCACTAGAAGATATCGCCCTTTGGCATGAAAGGGACATCTCCCATTCCAGTGTAGAGAGAGTAGTCCTGCCGGATGCGACAATGCTTCTGTATTATATGGCTGAGAAGTCTGTTTATCTTGTGAGCAATCTTGTTATCTATCCCGAAAGAATGAGAGAAAACTTCAAGGCCTCCAGAAACCTTGTTTTCTCCCAGAGGGTCATGTTGGCCTTGATTGAGAAAGGTATGTCGAGAGAGGAAGCTTACAGGTTGGTACAGGAGTTGTCAATGGATTGCTGGAACGGCAATCTTGATTTCGAACAGTTGGTTCTTACTAATCAAGTGATCACAGGGCTCATGAATTCAGAAGAGATTGGAAGACTTTTCAATCCTGATTATTTTTTGAGAAACGTTAATTGCGTATTTGAGAGAGTTCTTAATGGAGGTTGACCGAGTGAAGAAACTGGCCGTTGTTGGAGCCCAATGGGGCGATGAAGGAAAAGGAAAGGTTGTCAATTACTTTTCCAGGGATTTTGAGTGGATAGTAAGGTTTTCCGGTGGCGCAAATGCCGGTCATACGATCTATGTTGAGGATAAAAAGTATGTGAATCATCTTTTGCCCTCGATAAATCCCGTGATTGATTCAAAGGGCTTTCTTGGTGCAGGGATGGTAATAGATGTCGGGCAGTTGATTGAGGAACTGAAAATCCTGGAAAGAGATTTCCCAGGCATCTCCAGTAGATTCTATCTTGATCCCGAAGCCTTCATCGTTCTTCCCTGGCACAAAGAGGAAGACCTGTTGCTTGAGAAGATGCGCAAGGTACCGATCGGCACAACGGGAAGAGGGATAGGACCCGCTTATACCGACAAGGCATCGAGAGAGGGGCTGAAGCTCTTCGTCCTCTTTGACGAGGCACTCTTGAGAGAAAGACTCGAAGCGATATATCACATGAAGCGGAGCAAGTATAACAGGGATTTCGCTGTCTCTATAGAGGAAATGTTGGTCTATCTGCAAGGTTTTAGAGCTGAGCTTGAAAGGCTCAGCGTCAATTTCACAAGTGCGGTAGATATGTATAGAGTCTTCAGGAGTACTTCCGTCTTGTTTGAAGGAGCTCAGGGTGTTCTTCTGGACCTGGATTTTGGCACATATCCCTTTGTGACATCGGGGGCGTGTATGGCTCACGGGGTATCCTCGGTAGGTTTTTCTACTTTTGAACTAGACGGTGTCTACGGGGTTCTCAAAGCTTACACGACTCGAGTAGGAGCCGGCCCCTTTCCGACAGAAGAGTCCTCCGGGGTAGGTGGGCTTCTGCGCGAAAGAGGAAAGGAATTCGGTGCAACAACTGGTAGAGCGCGAAGGATAGGCTGGCTGGATCTTCCCGCTCTTAGGTATGCAAAAATCAGGTCTGGTCTAACGGGCCTCGTTATTACGAAAGGAGACGTACTGAACGGACTGGATGAAGTGAAAATCTGTGTGGCGTATGATGTCGATGGAGTCATAAAGGAATTGCCTTCTACTTCGTATGATTTTTTCAGAGCAAAACCAATTTACGAAACTGCTAGTGGATGGCCCGTTACTGATCACGTTAACTTCCTGAAGTACATGACTTTTATCGAAAGAGAAACGGGTGTCGAGATTGACTATATCTCATATGGGCCGAAAACTGAAGAGATGAAAACCAGGAACGATCTTATATTGAACATATAGCCCGGTTTTGGGGAAGGAGGGAAGGCAGAGAATGGAAATACTACTCACGAACACGATGTCACGAAGAAAGGAAGTCTTCAAGCCGCTAAGGGAAGGCGAGGTGGGCATATATACTTGTGGACTCACTGTTTATAACTTCGCTCACATTGGTAACCTAAGGGCGTACGTCTTTGCCGACACCCTCAAAAGGATGTTCCTTTTCAACGGGTACAAGGTCAATCATGTCATGAATATTACTGATGTGGGCCACTTGACCGGAGACGAGGATGAAGGCGAGGACAAGATGGAAGCCGGTGCAAGACGCGAGGGGAAAACCGTCTGGGAGATAGTGGACTTCTATACCAAGGCTTTCTTCGACGATCTGAAGAGATTGCGCATCATCTTCCCAACTGTCACATGTAGGGCAACCAGGCACGTAGACGACATGATTGACATGATAAGCAAGATAGAATCTAACGGATACACATATGTCGCTGGTGGAAACGTATATTTCGACACTTCGAAACTGCCGGACTATGGAAAGCTGGCAAGGCTTAAGCTTGACGAGGACAAGATGCGTTCTAGAGTGGAAAGCGATCCCTATAAAAGGAACCCCTTTGATTTCGTCCTGTGGTTCACTCGATACAAGTACGATAGCCATGCAATGCAGTGGGACTCTCCGTGGGGCAGAGGTTTTCCGGGATGGCATATCGAGTGTTCTGCGATGTCTTCGAAGTACCTCGGTGAAAGATTCGACATCCATACGGGCGGCATAGACCATATTCCAATTCATCACACAAACGAGATTGCCCAGAGCGAGGCCGCTTTCGGTCATGAATGGGTTAATTACTGGCTCCATTCTGAATTCCTCGTCATCGGCGAGGGGGAGAAGATGTCCAAATCCTTGGGCAACTTCATTACTTTGCAGACGCTGATCGACAAGGGTTACGATCCTGCAGAGTATCGATACTACCTTCTGGGAGCTCACTATAAGAAGCAGTTGGCTTTCACACTCGAGGCTCTCGATGGAGCGAAAAGCGCCATGAAGAGGCTTACCACTAAGATAGGAGAACTGAAGGGATCAGAAGCACCTGTTAGTAAACTCAATTCAGTGCTTCTGAATGAATTTCATGAAGCAATAAACGACGATCTGAATACACCCAGGGCACTCGCTGTTTTGTGGAAGGTAGTAGACAGCGAGGATCTTTGTCCTGGCGAAAAGCTCTCATTGATCAACGAATTTGACAGAGTTCTTGGACTAGGTCTTTCCGAAATCGAAACTGAGGTAATTCCCGAAGAAGTAGAAGAGCTTGCAAAGCAGAGAGATCAGGCTCGAAGGGGCAAGGACTGGAAGAAAGCAGATGAACTGAGGAAACTGATTTCCGAAAAGGGGTATGAAGTTCTGGACGAAAGAGACGGATACAAGATAAGAAAGAAGTGAATCGCAGCGAACACCGGTAGATGAAGAGTTTTCCGTGAATTCAACGTTTCTCGATGTCACGTTTGCAGTAGGATCTTGGCCTAAGATCTGTCTTCAAGCAGAGTTTTTTGACTTGTGAAGGAGGTTTTTCTTACAGGTTCGGTTTTCTTCACGGTTCTCACTTCAGACAACGATCTGTCCATCCGTACCATATCGTACGATATAAATACTTCAGTTTATGAACTCAGAACCAGTAGGTAAATGACAAAGGACTTCTGTTCATTGCGTTTCTGCAGACTTGGTCCGTCATTATTGCGGGTATTTAACTGATAATTTATATCGGCTTAACTGAGAAGAATCTCCATGCTGTTAGAATATTTGTGAAAGATATAACAAATTAGGAGGTATTTGTATGCCAGATGCGAATTTCAGAGTGAGAGCAGTTTCGGAAAGTCCGACGCGAGTTGCCGTAAAGGCAAGGAATTTTACTATGATAGTTGATGAGCCACCAAATCTCGGTGGTGACGATAAGGGTGCCAATCCTGTCGAGTATGTTTTGGCCGCATTGGCCGGTTGTTTGAATGTAGTCGGACATCTTGTAGCAAATGAGATGGGCTTTCAAATAGACAAGCTGGAGATCGATGTTTATGGCCCGCTGAACCCGGCCAGATTGTTTGGCAAATCGTATGAAGACAGAGCGGGTTACAAGGAAATAACCGCAGAGATGAAGGTTGACACCGACGCAGATGAAGAGACACTCAAAAGATGGGTCGAGGCTGTGGAGGACCGTTGCCCGGTCTCTGATAACCTGGGAAATTCTACACCGGTAAGGGTGGTTGCAAAAGAACTTACATAGGTCTGATAAATCTGAGAGGGCTCCTTCAGAGGAGCCCTTTCAGATTCTAATAACCGGACGATTCGTTGACCGGAAAGAACTGGACCGGAGTCTCGAGCTCATTATGCCCGCTGCTGAAAAAAGATAGAGTCACGGCGTTCTCAATTTCCGGGTGCCAGGTTGTAGTTGCACTGGAGCTAGAGAAACCGTAATAGCCCAGGAGGTCGCCTTTGTCGATCTCTTTGTTTCCATTGAAATCTCTCCAGACCCTTATTTTGATGTAATTTTCCGTGAGTCCGCTTACGTAAAATGAACCGTCTGCCTCAACTTCGGCTTCCTTCAGAACCTGGCCCGAAGTGGAGAGGATTTGGACCAAGAGAGGTCTCCGCTCTTCGTCGAAATTTAGAGCATCGAATGCCTGAATAAGGCCGTATCCATAGTACTGATCCCATCCCGGATCTCCCAGATCAAGGGCCGTTCCCCGAAGGATCTTCCTGATAATCTCTTCGCCAGAAGAATCTCTGCCTGCGTAACCTTGTGCCATCAAGAGAGCCGCAAGCCCCGTTACATGTGGCGCCGCCATCGAAGTGCCATACATAGCGGAATAAGTGTTTCCCTCGCCAAACGAGTATCCCGTGCTCAATATCTGTGGGGATGACGAACCTCCCGGAGCGACAAAGTCAAGATGTTCTCCGTAGTTCGAGTAGCTTGCCCTTTGCATCGTATTGTCGACTGCGCCTACTGATAGTACTTCTTCGTAGGAAGCCGGGTAATACGGCCTTGAGGAATAGTAATTGCCTGAGGCAGCTATCATCAAGACTTCATTTTCCGATGCGTATTGGATGGCTGCTGCAACAACCGGAGAGTCCGGCCCCGCAAGGCTCATGTTTATAATCTTTGCTCCGTGATCAACCGCAAAAATGATGCTACTAGCGAGTATGTCATCGGTGGTTTTTCCTGCTTCGAAAATTTTGATTGGAATGATTGTGCAATACTCTCCCCATGTAATCCCAGAAACACCCAAAGAATTATTCGTTTTCGCAGCAATCGTACCTATGACATGGGTTCCGTGGGATCTAACGGGATCATAATCTGTAGGGTCATCATCACCGTTTATTAGATCGTATCCCGGAAGAAAGACACCTTCTAAATCCGGATGATCCAGCCTAGCGCCCGAGTCAATAACAGCTACAACAACCGTTGACGATCCCCTTGCAATTGTCCAGGCTTGAGGCATCTGAATCATCGGGTAGTTCCACTGATAAGGATACAACGGATCGTTGGGGACACTCTCCTCGGATTGAAGAGTGAAAATCTTTTCCGGCTCGATTGATTTAACTCCTTCAATGCCATACAACGAAGATGGATCGTTTGTTTTCACAACTGCATAGCCAAGAGACCCGTCTCTTGAATAGAACTCATCAAGGATCTCTACTCCAGAAACGCCTGAGATTATTCCTGAATTAAACCCTCTATCAAATAGGACAACGAATTGATTACTCAGGAAACCCTGCTCAATGTCTTTAGTGGAAAACGTGGGAGAATATGCCGCGGTTCTTTGAAAATTATCGATTGCTGAAGTTTCTGGAAAGTAAAAAATGACCTGACCTGAAAGAGAGTAATAAACCTCGGGTTTGATGCATCCCGTTAGCGAAAAACAAAGAACAATAAATAGCGTAATCAAAAGCGCGAAAAATTTCCTAAGCAGCATCTGAACCTCCGGATCTAGATAGAAAGATTGTACCATCATCTCTGAAGCATTGTATTCCTTTGACAAATCGATTTAGATAACAACCACGAATGGAAACACGCAAACAAAAAAAGCGGCCGCTAGGCCGCTTTTTGCTTGTTATTATCTCAAGTTTTCTTTCCAAGTTCAGATGTACAGTTAGGACACCTCACTGCATCGATAGGAATCGATGTGTGACAGAAAGGACAGGTCTTGGTTGTTGGTGCAGCCGGAGCCTCTTCTTTCTTCAGTCTGTCCCGCATTTTGTTGATTGCTCTTATAATCAAGAAGATCACAAAAGCGAGAATAATGAAATTAATAATCGCGTTGATGAAAAGACCGATGTTTATAGTTGCTGCACCGGCCGCTTTTGCCTCTGCGAGTGTTGCATAAGATTCCCCTGATATGTTTATGAATAGGTTGCTTAAATCAATGCCGCCTGTGAATAGACCGAGAATTGGCATCAGTATGTCGTCTACAAGAGATCTCACAATTACTTGAAACGCACCACCGATTATGATACCAACAGCAAGATCAATGACGCTGCCGCGACTGATAAACTTCTTGAACTCTTTCCACACACCACTCACCCCCCTCTACCCATGACGTTATAAAAAGATTATAATCTGGTTTAATTCCAAAAGCAAAGTCCAAAACACTCTTAATAAGCGGTTCGTTTTGATCTACTCACCAACACCATTATTAAAATTAGACTCTGCATTGCTTTCGATTGAGCTTCGGGGAACTCCAAAACATCATCTCAATAAGCGACAGCCTGCCCGTCTCTTCTGGGATCGGCTCCTCCAAATAGTATTCCAATATCTCTGTTGAACAAGACGGCATGAACCCCACCGAAGTAGGGATCATAGTCGTTTCTTACAGTTATGTCATGTCCCATTTCGATTAGCCTATTGTAAGCGTTAATTGATATCCTTCCTTCTATGGTCATCGGGCCAGTCTGTGTCCTAAATACTCTGGGTGCGAGAATTGCTTGCTGTACAGTCATTCCGTGGTCAATGATGTTGCTTATCGTTTGAGCCACAGTAGTGATAATCCGTGTACCTCCTGGCGCGCCGATAGCCATATATGGTTCACCTTCAGGATCAAGAACGAGTGTAGGACTCATGCTGCTGAGAGGCCTTTTCCCGGGTTCGACTGAGTTTGCTGAGCCGGGGGTTTTTACGAAGTCGTCCATGTGATTATTGAGAATAATTCCTGTTGTCGGTACAACAACGCCGGAACCAAAGAAGTAATTTATGGATTTTGTAATAGCAACCATGTTTCCTTCTCTGTCCATAACAGAAAGATGAGTAGTGCTTCCGCTTTCGAACTTCCAGGGGTCACCGGGTTCGACGGAATCAAGTGGAATGCGCTTATCGATTTTCTCAGCAAGGATCCTAGCATAATCTTTCGAAGTTAGTCCCTCGAGAGGAACATCTACAAAGTCAGTATCTGCCATGTATTTTGATCTATCTGCAAAAATCAGTTTCATTGCCTCCGACCAGATGTGGATCGTCTCGGCAGTGTTGTCTCCCATCGATCCGACATCGAAATTTTCCATAATATTTAGGAGTTCAATCACATGAGTTCCTCCAGAGCTGGCAGGTGGAACTGACAGAATAGTGTAACCTCGATACGTGCCAACAACTGGTTTTCGAACCTTCACTTCATAATTTGCAAGATCATCCATTGTCATTACTCCGCCGCGTTTCTGAACTTCGGCCACAATCTTCTCGGCAATTTCCCCAGAATATATCGCATCTTTCCCGTTCTCTACGATAGATCTTAGCGTATCGGCCAAGTCCTTTAGTACAATAGTCTCACCCACTTCATAAGGAATACCTCCATACTTCAAATAGAGGTCTACGCCATTTTCCATCATCATTATCTTCTCGTAGTTATCGCTAATAATTGAAAAAAGGTTAACTGTTACAGGGATTCCCTTCTCGGCCCAGTCTATGGCTGGCTTAATTACTTCTTCTCGAGAGAGCGTTCCGTAGTTTTCAAGAGCGTACAACAGGCCGGCGACTTCACCCGGAACCCCGACGGCCTTTCCTCCGATGACGCTCTCATAGTTTACTGGGCGATTATTCTCGTCAAGATTGAAAAAAGTGGGGCTTGTAGCGTTCGGTGCAGTTTCTCTGAAATCAATAACTACTGCTTCGTCCATATCGGCCAGCTTAATTATCATGAATCCTCCGCCGCCAATTCCAGAAGCATTAGGTTCCAGAACACCTATCGCAAATGCCGCAGCTATCGCAGCGTCTACCGCATTCCCTCCCATCTCGAGAATTCTAACGCCTACTTCTGAGGCTTCGGGTTTTGCGGCCGCAACAACTCCATTTCTTCCGTCTGCATCCCTTCCATAAAGGTTAAGAGGGTTCGATGCCAGGACGGTCCCAGCGATTAGTATTGATACAAGAAGAAACATGATTTTTCTCATTTTTCTCTCCTCCTCCTTAAACATGAGATTACCTTAACGTATAAGTCTAGCATTTCCGGCAACTGAAATTTCTTCGATTATATTCTGCAGCAAACATTCGATGTCAGACTTCCCAATGGGTTCTTTGAGTTGAATATTCAGTTTTCAAGAACGGAGGATTAGTCTAGTATAATCTTATTGGTGATCGTATGCGAGAAATTGTCGATTTTATAAGAAGCACTGTTCTGAAGTGGGGCTATCGAGGGGCTGTGATAGGAATAAGCGGAGGAATAGACTCCGCGGTGGTAGGTAAGCTAGCCGTAGACGCCCTAGGTAATAGAAACGTATTTGGCCTTCTCATGCCCGAACGCGACTCTTCGAAGGATACCCTGGAGGATTCGAAGCTCGTAGCGCACTTCCTGGGAATAGACTTCAAAGTCAAGAACATAAGTTCGATTCTCCGTGCTGTTGGTTGCTATAGACTCCAACCGCCGGCGCTTTTAATACCTCAGTCGGTTAAGGAAAGGTATGTAAGGGATAAGTGGCAGCAGCTTTCTTCAGACCCTTTCCTTGACGACCTGGCCGACAGGGGCAGTGAAGAATTCAAAAGGGGACTGGCTTTCTATAGAGCTAAGCACAGAGTCAGGATGGTTTCGTTGTATCTGGAAGCTGAGAAAAGGGGTTACGCTGTACTTGGCACGACAAACAAGACCGAATGGCTTTGCGGACTTTATGTGAAGTGGGGAGATGATTCAAGCGACATTGAGCCAATCAAGCATCTGTTCAAAACTGAGGTCATTAGCCTTGCTAGAGAATTGGGAATTCCGGAGAGGATCATAGAGAAGCCGCCGAGTCCTGACCTTATTCCTGGTGTTACCGATGAGACTGCTTTTGGGATGTCTTTTACTGAGCTTGATGAGGCACTCATAAAGATAGAAGCCGGAGAAAAACCAAACCCTCACGACAAGAAGGCCGTGAGGATCATGGAAATAGTGAAGGCGGCCGAACACAGACAGTTCAGAAATCTGTCTATTTTTCAGCAGAAGTGAAGGTCTCTAGACCGTTACTCCACGAAATACTTATCAGATTAATCGCCACTCTTTCCAGCTGATGATCAGCAAATTCCGGAAAGTCGGTGAAATCATGCTTTTTTGCTTCCCCGGGTCCTACGCTTAGGCCCTCTAGCTCCTTCTCAGCAACGTAAAGCTCCTTGCCCATAGGATCAAGCAGTCTGAAGGATATATGGACTCCCTTAACAGTCCCAAGGTCTGAATTATTTTTTATCCTCAGAACAACTCCCTTCTTCTTGCTGAAGGTTCCGACCTTCTCTATACTTGATTGAACCACGACTTCACGATGGAGAGAGTCGGTAGTCTTTCGATCCCCGGCCAGATACAGGTCTGCAGATTCTGGAATGCTTTCTTCCAGATCCAGAGAGGATACTGATATTTCCTCACCGAGCGGTTCAGGCAGCGATTCATTCTTAGTTTCAAAACTCTCTAGAGACTTGTACAGCTGATAAAGATCCCACAAGTTGTCGTTGAAGACTCTGTGCTTTTTCAATTCATCAACAATAATCTCCGTACTGAATGAATCTAAACAAACCTTTGAGTTCTCCTTGCGGATCTTTGCGCCGTCTTGTCCGAAGAAAACTCCAGAAAGAACAAACCATTCGTCAGGTAGCGGAAAGACAAATCTTCCCAAATGCTCTTCCTTTGAAGAAAACTCTATTGTGTTAACAATAATTGGAACCACGTAATCTGTATCTCTCTTTGCGGGAATCATCGATGCCTCGTTGTCCGATACGACTCTAATAGTCTTGCCTAAAGTTCTCGATTCGAATGCCCAGAGCGATACCGAGTCTTCGTAAAGTTTGTCGCCTACGACTTTGATTCCATGTAGTTTAACTGAACTGAAGTCCAGCTTGCTCTTGGTTAGAGAGAATCTCGAAGCTTCCATTTTCACTTCGATAACGGCCATTAATCGGTCTCTGTATTTGGCAAAGACTGGATCGGAAGGAAATGTGAAAGTTATTCCGTCATGCTTCGATTCTTCAATAAACACTGAGCCTGAATCACTTATAAGAAAAGCCGAGTACTCAATAGTCTTCATGTTGTTTCCCCCTTTCTCTTTGTTATCTCCGATAACAGCATTATACCTCATACGGTTGTTGTGGTTTAAGCAAAGTCGACTGGCGGGCAAGTTTTAAGTTCCTTTAACAAGTAGGATAACATAATGATTTTGAATCCCCATCATCGAAAGATTCAGTTTTACGAATAAAATGCCAGGGTGTAACTAGCTCTTTGGCCCACGCTTCTCTTGCTTCATTCACTTCTGATTTGTGACTACATGAGATCTCGGTCAACGGTACAGATATAGTGCTCCTGAATAAAAATGTTTCAGGTTCTTCGTTTCCAACAAAGGTTGTGGGTATTGTGGAAAACAGGTGCATGCAAGTTTCTATGAGAATGTTAGAGACACCTACATGAAGAAGAGGGGGAGTATCCCCCCTCTTTGATTACTCTTAATGCAAAGTCCTGACTGAAGCGCGAAACCTCTTTCAGGGCCTGGTCTCTAATCCTAAGTAGAGTCCCAATCGAGAATTGCTGTATTGAATGCCAATCTTTGGGAAAAGATCTCCGAGACCGATAGTTGAACCGACATTTACAAATAGATACATAGCAGAATGATCTAGATTAGTGTTTGATCCATTTACCTCAATTCCGACTCCCATCTCTTTCAGAAAGAAGAGTGGACTCCATCCCCAGTTGATCCGATATAGTAGTTGGGCTCCATTGATATACCAGTAGAAGTCTTCGTAGAAACCCACTCCAAGACCGACAGACGTTCCCAAGGTTGGAGAGAATGTTGCATCAAGAGCAAGCAACGGTGTTATCTTTCCATTTGAGACTCTTACGCCCGGTTCTAGGGAAATCGAGAAGAGACTTCCGTTTAGACTCAACGGGACGGAAGTTGTTATTCCACCCGATGTGTCCAGTCCAATGTAAGCATGCGATCTGAATCTTGTGGAAGGATTGAGAGGCAACTGGAAGAGCTCAGAAGAGAGGCCGGCGCTTGCAATAGGAGCTTCGGGAACGCCCAGATTGACAGTAAGAATTGCATTGACCCCTTCAAATACCTGCCCACTGTACTCGGCAGTTAGAGAGAGTTTATTGGTTCCGAATGTGAACGATGGCATTAGCGTCATAGAGTGGTTGGAATCATGGGACAGGTGAAGAGTTAAAAAGCCCAAAGAAAAGTGCTCGCCATCGTACGATACAAGAGGCGCTCTCAGGATTGGATTCAAGAAGTGAAGGAAGGTTTTCTTAAGATAATTGCCTTCTGTGTAGTCCGCCGCTGCAGGGTCGAAGTCGTCGGGTTCAACTTCTTTGACAACGTATGGGCTACTCTGTAGATCAAAGGTAAATATCGACATTCCTTTCTCTTGTCTGGAATGTCCAAATCCATATACAGTAGAATCGAGCACGACGGCCTTTTCGAGATTGGCTCCCTCGGTAAGTCTGAAAACCTCACCTGATTCAACATCTACGGAAAAGGCATCCATGAACCCCTCTTCGTAGGAGGAGGTAAAGATTATTTGCCCATTGTTATAGTCGATACCCCTTCCTTTGAGGTATGGATCTTGTAGAATGATCTTGAATTCACCTTCGGTAAATTTAGCGATCGCTCCGTTGATACCGTCCTTCGAGAGGAGCATTATCAAACTACCGTCTTCGAGTGCTATTATGTCCTTGATCAACCACGGGATTGTTGTTAGCTGCATTTCTTCGAAGTAGATTGTTGAAAATCCCGTCTTCGTGTCATAAAGCGCTTTTATCAGTCTTCCATTGTAGATATCAAAGGCAGTTACCATGCCCTTGTCCAGAAGCCTAACTGAGAGAGGAGGTCTGTACGACCAGATCTCTCTAAAAGTTGTACTTCTCTCAGTGACTGAAGTCATCAGGTAGATGTTCCCTTCGCGCCATTTAAGGGTAATTGCTCCAAAGTCAGAGAGTCTTCTAGAAAAACCTCCATCAACAAACTCTTCAATTCCTCTTTCAACTGCCCCATTCCATGAACTTGCTTCTCCAAAAACAGAATAAGAGAAAATGACGCCGTTTTCCGTCTTGGTCATGTCAAGTATCTGTCCATTCTTGATTGTCTTGACTTCGTTCAATGTTCCGTAGTCTGCGGCTTCAGATTCCACTTCTTCTTTCCAGTCACTATAAAGCACGTCTAGTGTTTCGTCAAATGCGATTCTTGAGGCGTTGATTACCCCTATTACAGGCATTCTCCCCGAAACTTCTTTGTGAAACTCCTTCACAGATTCTATTCCGAACCTTCTGACGAGATAATCATAGAAACTGGCAATGTAGTTGTAATAGAGAGCTCCTCCGCGGTAGTCCTCACGCGATACGGACAGAGCATAGTCCAGGCCAGCGAAGGAGTCGGCCTTCATATTCTGATATGTCATCTCTTTCCCCCACAATGGGTTGTTCAATCTTCCCTCGGAGAAGTAATTAGAGGATTCGGCGAACAAGGTCACTCCTTCAATAAATGGTGAGAACATCTGCGGCGAAAAGAGTTCCGTTCCTAGGAGCACTCTAGAAATGAACGCAGGCACACCTGTTGTGTAAGTCAGGTGGGCGATATGAGTGAATTCATGCATCAACAACTGTCTATACAAATTTGACACATTCATTCTCGTTGAGAGTATTGTGTCGGCAGGCCACACAAAGATCTGAATAGTCTTGTGGTTTTGAGGCTGAGCGATACCGTTCGTATTTGCCCCGAAATCTTTCAGAACGATGTTTATTCTTCCGGGGTCGTTGCCCACCAGTTCAACGGCTTTCGGTCTTATAGATTCAAAAACATTACCTACATGGATAGCGATCTCCTCGAACCCCTTATGGTAGTAGATATCAGCATTTGGGAATTCAAGAACTTTGTTGGCCAGCGAAATGACTGCGATTAGAGCCACGGCTGCCAATAGTATCGTTTTTCTCATGGCATACCTCCTGCCTCAGATCATAGGTGAATGAGTTCTACCCGTGAACGACACGTTATACTCCAAACGTGTCCCTAAAAAAACGCTTAGTTTCCCTTACGTTTAGGTATCTCCTGAAGGTCAATTTCATTTTTCCGCCTGTCCAGACTATCTTCATCACGGTACTGTCTGTGTTAGCACCTCCTGATGAAGAGTCCATAGTACTGGAGACCTTGACCTTTTTCAGTGAATCTTTCGGAATGAAGAGATTGCCAGGTGTTTCGTTCAAAACCTCTTCTCTTGTCTTTTCGTTGTACCTGTCAAGCATAGAAGAGCCTGCCGACATCACAGATGCCATCTTCTTAAAGAACCCTTCGTTTCTTTCTTCGGAGGCTTCCTTTGCCTTCTTAACGGCTTCATTTGTTATTGATTTAGTCAACTGCACCAACAAGAGTCCCTCTGGAATCACAACAACATCGTAAGCCTTGCTTCCAAGAAGCCCCGAAGAGCCCCCTGGAAAGACCGCCAAAACATCGTCCATATGAAAAACCTCCAAAAGAAAAATCTGCTTACGGTTCCGTTATATTCTATCATTGATGTGCTGTCTTACCGCAAACTAATAGTCTGTTGATGCATAATGGTGTTATGAACGAAGTGAAGCTGGAGGAGGCACTTATGTGGGCATTTTACGATGGCGAATTTGTTCAAGAAAAGGGTAAGCATGTTCAACTGGAGAATAGGGGACTCACTTTTGCGGACGGTCTCTTTGAGGTTGTAAGGACAATCAAAGGCAGGATATTATTCTTCGAAGATCACTTCACGAGGATGATTAAGAGCGCTGCTTTCTTCAACATGGAGATTCCGTTCACTTCGCAAGAGACAAAGGAGTTTGCATCGGAACTAATCAGAAGAAATGCAATTGAAGATGGGGAGCTCTATATACAACTTACAAGAGGAACAGATCTTCACAGAGAACACAGATTTCCTTCAGAGAAAACCCCAAGCACGTTCTTTATGCTTGCACTTCCATTGAGAAGAATTGATGCAGAGAACTGGAAGAATGGAGTTAAGCTTTTAACCTATCCTGATCTAAGACACAAGCTATGTGAGCACAAGACGATAAATCTGCTGCCCAACGTTCTTGCCAAGAACTTCGCCTATAGCAAAGGAGGCTACGAAGCTTTGATGTTTAGAGACTTTGAAGGCAAGAAAGTTGCCACAGAAGGTGGCAGTTCGAATTACTTTCTTGTGAAGGACGGTGTTTTTTTCACTCCAGAAATCGATAACATTCTCCCGGGCATAACGCGGGGAAAAGTGATCGACCTTATTAAGAAACTGGATTATCAGGTTGTCGAAAAACCGGTTACCGTAGATGAATTCCTTGAGGCTGAGGAAGTCTTTCTCGTAAGCACAGTCTCCAGGGTGATGCCTGTCAGAGCGATAGACCAAGTCTGTTTTAGCGTTTGTGGTGATTATACTAGACAGATAATGCAGTCTTACGAAGATCTCTTCTTCTCTTCCAGGTGAATGATTTGGTATTAACTTGTGTTGGAAGGTAAACAATGCGTATAAATCTTCCCTGTTTTGGGAAATCTTCTCTGTGACTGGTATATAATTACATAAATTTTCCGTGTTCCAAATAATCTTTCTTGGAGGTGTGCGGGATGAAAAAGCTCCTGGTTTTCTTTCTAATTATTCTCTTCTCAGCGTTCTTGTTGGGACAGGTTCTCCCGGAAGAGGCGATTCCTGTAATCGAATCAAAAGGAATCATGTCTTCAGTCGATGAATCACCGTTAACTTATTCAGAATTCAGGAATGCAGTTGAAAAGGCCTTTCCCGGCAAGGGAAATCTGATCTCCGGAGCAGGAGAGGTCTTGAGAGCAGACTTCGCCGTTGCGATGGTTGAGGTTCTCGGTCTGAAGTCTGAAGCTCAGTCCTACGATGAGATTTGCACCACAGCAACTGACGAGTGGGACGCTCCGGTGGAGGCATGGGGAGCCCTCACTGTTGCTTACAGGAGCAATCACCAACTTCTCGATTTCCGATATGGCCACTTGATCGAGGCCAGCTCACCCATCACAAGGGAAGAGGCCGCCATTTCGATCTACATGGCTATGAATCCTCCAGTTAGGGGCGGAATGGCAACGACTGCGGTTACTGCCGATGCTCCTGGTTTCAACACCTTGTTCACTTCTTCCGGACTGACATGGACGATCTGCAATATCATTGGCGATGGAATAACCGGAACAGACAAGGACGGATTCTACTTCCCGAGAATGGTCAAGAGAATGCCAAGTCTAGAAAACGGGCTGATGGTAATAAACGAAGACGGTTCACTTACGATAACTTACGAGTTAAGAAAGGGAATGAAGTGGCACGATGGAGAGCCAGTGACTGCCCATGATGCGAAGTTCCAGTGGGAAGTTATGAACAGCGGCGCCCCGGTTACGACGAACTACTTCGAGAGGTCAGTATCCGAAGTCAATGTAATTGACGACTATATATACTCTATTACCCTTCCTGAACCCCTAAGTAATGCCGAGCTGGGGTCTTCCGTCTATGCCTATTATTTCGGCTGGTTCCAGCTGCCGGAACATGTCTACAGAACAAGCTTCGAAGCAGCAAAAGCAAGCGGAAACTGGGATCGTTTTGTTGAAGAAGCTACGAAGAATCCTATTATGACAGGACCCTACAAGTTCAAAGAATATGCTGAAGGTCAGTATGTGATAATGGAAGCTTTTGATGACTATTATATGGGTAGGCCGAACATCGACCAGCTGGTAATGAGAATCATTCCTGACATGGACGTTGTTTTTGCTTCCACACTAAATGGAGAAATCGATTTCGGTAGGTACACCCTCTCCCTCAAACAGTCGGTACAGCTGGAGAATCAACGGGCAGACATGTTCAACGTTTTCTATACACCAAACATTGCTTACGATAACCTGAACTTGAATCTAAGGGATCCCGAGGATACAACAAAACCCCATCCGATCTTTGGAGATAAGAGGGTAAGGCAGGCCGTTCTCTATGGTATAAACAGAGAGCAGATAAGCAATGTAGTATACGCTGGACTGGCCGAAGTGGTGGATACCTGGATTACTGATCTTCATCAAATGAGAGAAGCTCTTAAGGCGCCAGATGTTAAACATTACGAATACAATCCCGCAAAGGCCAAAGCACTGCTTGAAGAGGCTGGCTGGAAGCTCAACAACAGAGGTATCTATGAGAAAGAGGGTAAAACCTTTAAGTTCAAGCTTTCTCTTGCTTCGGGAAGTGGAGATTATCAGATGATGGCACAGATTATCCAGGGCATGCTGAAACAGGTCGGAATGGACGTCGAGATCGATGTGAAGCCTGCTCTCGTTATATGGACAGAGGCTTTCCCTTACGGAAACTATGATGCTTTGCTTTCCGGCTGGGGTTATGGTGTCAGCGACGAAGCAGCCAATTACTGGACCACCGATCAGATACCTTCTGACGAGAACTACTGGGGAGGAATGAACTATACCGGCTGGGCAAACGCTGAAAACGATGAGATAATTAACGCGGCCGCAAAGGAGCTTGATCCAGAGAGGAAACAGGCTCTCTATGAAAGGCATTTCGCGCTCTGGACGGATGAGCTTCCCGTTCTGCCGTTAGTAGTTGCACCAACACCTCATTTTGCAAAGAAGTACATCAAGAGTTTCAACTCTGGATATGATAATGGACTCGGCTGGATAATCCAGAACTGGTACATAGATAGATAATTGGCTTCTTTGGGGGAGAAGATGAGCTTCTCCCCCATGTTTTCTTACATCATCTTTCGGAGGTTTCGACATGAAGTTCAGAGAACTTATCGATGCAGTCCCCGACTACAAGGAGTTCTTCACAGTCGAGGAAATGGACCAGAGATCGTTCGAACTCGCAAAGAAGTATCCAGACAAAGTCAAGATATATGAGGCAGGAAGATCACGTGCCGGAAATCCAATCTATGTTCTGGAAATTGGTAAAGGTAAAAAGAACGCACTTCTGTTCGGCTGTCCCCATCCAAACGAGCCGATAGGTGCAATGATGCTGGATTTCCTGAGTGAGAAGCTTGCAAGCGATGACGCTTTTCGCGATGGATTCGACTTCACCTGGCATCTGATAAAGGTAATTGATGTCGATGGCACAAAGCTGAATGAGGGATGGTTCAAAGACTCTTCTTCAATAAGAAAGTATGCAGGCAACTTCTACAGACCGCCGGGCCACGAACAGGTTGAATGGACCTTCCCTGTTGATTACAAAACTCTGCATTTCCACTCGCCATTGCCGGAGACAGAAGTGCTTATGAAGCTTATTGAAGAGAAGAAGCCGGATTTCATGTACTCTCTTCACAATTCCGGGTTTGGAGGGGTCTATTATTATGTGAGTGACGCAGTTCCAGAACTCCATGAAACTTTCAGGAAACTTCCAGGTTTGTTTGGTTTGCCCCTTTCTCTTGGAGAGCCGGAAGCGCCTTTTTTGGAGCAGCTCGAACCTGCTATTTTCAAGCTTTTCGGAATGGCTCAAGAGTACGATTATCTAAAGAAGAATCTTGGTCCAAACAAAGACCCAGCAGACGTCATCAAAGCCGGTACTAGTTCTGATGATTTTGCTTCATCCGTGGCCGATACGTTTTCCTTGGTTTGTGAGATGCCATACTATTATGATGCAAGGGTCGAAGATATGTCTGAAGCCGAGATTACGAGGAAGGAAGCGCAGAGATTCAACTATCAGAGGTCCGTCGAGAATTTTGAGTTTGTGAGCGAAGTGTTGAAAGCGCTTGAACCTTACGTTATAGACAGAAATTCGCCGTTCTACAGAGTCTTCAAGAATGTTCTTGAAACCTACCCAGATCAACTTCAAGCGCAGAAGAATTGGATTGAAAATGACCAGTCTCTGGAGAGAAAGGCAAGTATGGCAGAGGTCTTTGATAATAAGATTGTCAGCCAGTTCTATCAATCATTGATGCTAGGGATGCTAAAAAGATTAGTCAGGGAGAATGATGACGGATCGGAGAAGCTGTCGGCAATCTCCAAGATGGCTGATGAGGCATTTGAGAGGAAAATGGAGTATCTTGAAGAAAATCTCAACTACACTACAATCCCCATAAAGAGTCTTGTCAGTGTTCAGCTGATTGCAGGTTTGAATGTTGCCGATTATATTCAGAGAAGGGAAAGCCGGATATCGTGAAAGTATATTTCCTGAAGAGGTTTCTCGAACTTATCCCGGTCTTCTTTGCAATATCGATCATAATATTTGTGATAATGAACTCCATGCCGGGAGATCCTCTCCTCCAGATGAGAATGCAGAATCCTCGGGCAATGGCCAACGATCCTCAGAGGATGAAGGAACTAAGGGAGTATTATCGCCTTGATGATCCTCTTCCGGTGAAATACTTCTCATGGCTGAAGAGTGTTATGATTGGCGACCTGGGATATTCGAGCATGTACAAGACTCCGGTAATAGACCTCATTGTTTCACGGCTGCCGAATACTTTAATCCTTACTATCACCGCATGGTTGATTGGGCTGGTAGTAGCTCTTCCTATTGGGATACTTTCGGCAGTAAAGAAATATTCTGTTTTCGATTACTCAACGACTGTATTTGCTTTTGTGGGAATCTCTTTGCCTGGATTCTGGTTTGCTTTGATCGCGATAATAATTTTCAGCGTTGGTCTCGGTTGGTTTCCCGTTTCCGGTATGTCAACCTATGGGGTCACAGGTACTTGGAATGTCTTTGTTGACAGACTGAGACATCTCGTACTTCCGGCCTTTGTTCTAGGTTTGGTACAGGTTGCTTCTTGGGTAAGGTATATAAGAACGTCTCTGCTGGAAGTTCTTGATCAGGATTATGTTAGAACTGCGTATGCGAAAGGGGTTCCCGATAGAAAGGTCATCATCAAGCACGCTCTTAAGAATGCTATGATACCGATTATCACCATAATCGCCCTAGACATTCCGTATTTCTTTGGCGGAGCATTGATCATTGAAACGGTCTTCTCCTGGCCGGGAATGGGGAGACTTATGTACAACGCGGTTATTTCAAGCGATTACAATTTGGCGATCAGTTGTCTGATGTTTCTAGCGATTGTAACCCTAATATCGAATCTGGTTGCCGATTTACTGTATGTGTTGGTCGATCCAAGAATCAGAATGGGCAGAAAGGGAGCTTAGCTATGCGAAAATTCTTCTATAAAAGGAAACTTGACGAAATCGAGGAGAAGGCGCGCCCGATCCATATAAACAGTTACAGGCAGTTGGTATGGGCAAAGTTCAAGAGTCATAAACTTGCCGTGTTAGGTGCCGTGATGCTCATTGGAGTTGTTATATTCACTCTGATAGGTCCGCTCTTCATCGATGTGGGCTACGAGGATATGGATTTCTCTAACCTCTTTTCTCCGCCGTTTACAGAAGGTCATTTATTTGGAACAGATGAACTGGGACATGATGTGCTTGTTAGAGTAATGTATGGTGGAAGAATATCTCTATTCGTGGGTTTCGCCTCTGCAGTCATAACCACTCTCATTGGAACTGCCGTAGGTTTGTTTTCAGGCTTCTATGGAGGACTGGTAGATAGATTCCTGATGAGATTTGTGGATGTGATGCTTTCTATCCCTATGTTTCCAATTCTAATCACCCTTACACTTGTCTTTGGCTCCGGGATATCTAATATCATTCTAGTGTTAACGGTCTTCGGCTGGATGGGTGTTTCCAGGTTGGTCAGGGGACTGGTTTTATCGATAAGAGAGACCGAGTATGTTATGTCGGCCAAAGCTATGGGGGTCAGAAATGTGAGAATCATTCTCAGACACGTTCTGCCAAACGTAGTACCAATTGTAATTGTCTCTGCAACATTGAACATGTCTTACGCGATTCTCGCCGAGTCGTCCCTTAGCTATCTTGGGCTTGGCATACAGCCTCCCATGCCGTCATGGGGTAATATGCTTCAGAGAGCCATGAACTATATTCTTGGCACAACTACTGGGGTAAATCCATGGTGGCTTACCGTCTTCCCGGGATTCTTCATATTCATCACAGTACTGAACGTGAACTTTCTTGGAGATGGACTTAGAGATGCTCTGGATCCGAAATTTGTGAGTGAGAGTTGAAAAACATGGAAAGAATACTCGAAGTTGACAACTTGAAGATTTCCTTTAAAACCCAGCTTGGAAGGATAACACCTCTAGACGGGGTCTCCTTTAGTCTATCAAAGGGAGAGACTCTCGGGATCGTGGGAGAATCTGGCTGTGGCAAGACAATCACAGCTTTCTCAATAATGAGGTTGCTCCCAAAGAACTCCTTTCTCGGTGAAGATACAAGAATTGCTTTCAGAGGGAAGGACATTTCGACGCTCGGCAAGGAAGAGCTTCAGAGGATTAGAGGCAAGTCGATATCTATGGTATTTCAGGAACCCATGACCTCATTGAATCCCCTCTACACGATCGGATGGCAGATTTCCGAAGTATATAGACTGCACGAAGGTCTTAGTGAGGAGGAGGCAATGTCGAGGAGCGTGGAAATGCTCCGGCTTGTTGGGATTCCAGAGCCTAAGAAGAGAGTCACGGAATTTCCACATCAACTGTCTGGAGGAATGAGGCAGAGAGTAATGATTGCTATGGCGCTCGCCTGCAGCCCGGAGGTGCTCATTGCCGACGAACCAACTACAGCGCTTGACGTAACCATTCAAGCCCAGGTTTTGGAGCTAATGAACGAGCTGAAGGATAAGTTCAGCACAGCCACGATAATCATTACGCACGATCTGGGAGTAATTGCCGAAATGTGTGATCGAGTTCTTGTGATGTATGCCGGTCAAATTGTAGAGAGCGGTGGGATATTCGATATCTTTGACAGTCCAATGCATCCCTACACAAAGGGGCTGATCAACTCGATACCGAAGATAGAAATTTCCAAGAAAGAACAGAGAAAACTGAATGTTATAAGTGGTTATGTTCCGCATCCTTCAAGCTTTCCTGAAGGATGTAGATTCAGGCCCCGGTGCTCGGTGGCATTTGATAGGTGCCTGGAAAAACCTCCTCTGATCGATTCTGAAAACGGGCATTCAGTTCGTTGCTGGCTTTTCGAAAGGAATGATCGATGATGTCATCTCCAATAGTAGAAATCAAGAATCTGAAGAAGTGGTTTCCTATAAAGAGCGGTTTCAGGAAAAAATCGTATCTTAAGGCTGTAGACGGCGTGGATCTGCACATATTCAAAGGTGAGACTTTAGGACTTGTCGGAGAATCGGGTTGTGGAAAGACTACAATAGGAAGAACTCTAATAAAAATCTACCAGCCTACAGATGGAGAGTTTCTTTACAGAGGGGGAGGTTCCACGGATGACAACGTAGATATCTTTTCTCTTTCCGAATCGAAAATGAGACCCTTCAGGAAAGAGATACAGATGGTCTTTCAAGATCCATATGCATCTCTCAATCCGCGAATGACAGTACATGACATAATTGCGGAAGGATTGAGAGTACACTCCGTTGGCAAGAGTAAAGAAGAGAGAAAGTCTATGATATCCGATGTCCTTGAAAAGGTAGGTCTGAGGCCAGAGTATATGTATCGTTACCCTCACGAGTTCTCCGGAGGGCAGCGACAGAGAATAGGAATAGCCAGATCGATGATCCTGAATCCTGCTCTTGTCATTTGCGACGAGCCTGTTTCAGCGCTTGATGTATCTGTCCAGGCACAGGTTATAAACCTTCTTGAAGATCTAAAATATGAGTTCGAGCTGACTTACCTATTCATTGCACACGATCTCGCGGTAGTAAAGCACATTTGTGACAGGATTTCGGTTATGTACCTGGGAAAGATAGTGGAAACCGCGGAGACAGACGAGCTTTTCAATAATGCGCTTCATCCCTACACTCGCGGACTGCTTTCTTCTATCCCCGTGCCGAATCCTCATTTGAGAAAGACGGGAAAGAGAGAGATAGTGAAAGGAGACATACCTTCACCTGTCGATCCGCCCGATACATGCAGATTTGCAAAGAGATGCCCGAAAGCCTTCGACAGATGCGGTAAAGAAAGCCCGTCGCTTAAAGAAGCAAGTGACGGTCATTTTGTATCGTGTTTTCTTTATGGTGAATGAGGATTGCCGTGAGCAGCCTATCAAAGTTTCTATGGGCCTAAATGCTCGATTGCGGAAACACCATGAGCGTTCCTTAGTCGAAGATGTATATCCAGGAGAACATTGTGTCGATGAGTTGTCTGTCGACATGTCTGAACTCATAGTAGTGATCGGGTGTTGACAAGCCATCTCTTACAGGCATGAAATAGTGGTCCAGACCGGGTAATAACTGGAAATAGACGTTGATTCGTGTCCAGAGTGCATTCATAAACATTATGTAGTCCTGAACGGTTGACTCGAAATCTGCATCACCCTGGACTATTAGGACCGGTATTTCCAATTCCCTTATGGTCTCAATATGATTCATTCTGTCAAGTTCATAGTAGTAGCCGGCCGTTGCCGCAAGAACAGGAGTACCTGGGGGTAATTTGCCATCTAGCGCGGCCTGCAAGTAATCTGTAAGAAGTTGTGTCTGCTGCCCTCTATCTGTCTCGTAAATCGATGCAAAGTACTTCTGCTTATCGATTATTACCTGAAGCTCTCTTCTGGCCGGGGTGGCAAGAAGAATAATCCCATCA
This sequence comes from Mesotoga sp. UBA5847, assembly GCF_002432735.1. Taxonomy (NCBI): domain Bacteria; kingdom Thermotogati; phylum Thermotogota; class Thermotogae; order Kosmotogales; family Kosmotogaceae; genus Mesotoga; species Mesotoga sp. UBA5847. The sequence goes on from NZ_DJGL01000094.1 coordinate 57,130, forward strand.
ACTCTAGGGTCTCTGGCGGCGATTACTGGGGCAACTCTGCCTCCGAGTCCGTGCCCAGCAAGAAATATTGATGAAACTGACGGTATTCTCGACGCGGCTGTTATTGCACTGACGACATCCTCAATCACTTCTGTTTCGATGCTAGGAGGGGATTGAGACAGCCGCTCTCCGAATACAAAGGATCTCTTGTCATACCTCAGAACGGCCACACCTTGAGTCGCCAGTCCCCAGGCTATCTGCCTGAATGGTTTGTTCGGCCCAATTGTAGAATCTCTGTCCATAGCTCCCGAATCATGTATGAGAATCACAAGTGGATACTTGTCAATCTCTTTGGGAACGGTAATTACTGCGGGAAGCCGGTATCTTCCCTCGCCAATTGTTATTTCAAATTCATCAAACTTGCTTGTATCGATATACTCGGCTATACTTCCCGGTTGAAGAGTCGGTTGAATTACAAAAGTGTCGACCTTTCCCTGATCATCAATTACTACGTTGAAATCTATAAATCCTCTCTCGAACTGAGCGTGAAAGATGAAGACCGTGAAACCTCTTATCTCGCTCCTCTCTGTCGAGAAGACAAAAAGATAGTTTCCGTACTCGTCTCTTAGCTGCTGGAATTCTCTTTCCATTTCCTCAACATTGTACAGACCTTTTGCCCGCACGCTCTGCATTTCGTATGCAAGATAATAGTTGCCACGCAACAACAACTGGAGGTACCTATCGGCCAGTACCTCAGACCCAAGGAGTAGTGTGAAAGCTAAAAAAGCAGCAATTCCTAATGAAATTATTCTTCTCAACCCTGGCTTCTCCTAAAATAAGATTCCAACATTTTCGTTTCTAACTCAATGATAAACCAACAGCCCTCAATTGATGAAATTAAAACGGAGGGCGTTTGCCCTCCATTTACGATAATCAGGCTACTTCATACCAAAGGCATCTCAAGAACCTGAACTATCCATTATCTTTTCGCTGTTGAAGACCTTTGTCAAGAAGTATATGAACAGTGATATGTAAGCCAGATTACTCAACAACATTAGCACAAATCTCGTCATCACAAAGTTAGCAGTAATAATATCCTTCATGACGAAGATGGAGTTTACAAGCGGGATGAAGTAAAGCAGGAGGTTATCGGGTGACTCCATCTGCATAGTTGCAACTCCCAGTACTATTGCGATAATATATATGGGCATCACATAACCGCTTCCCTCTTTCATGTTTCTTGCTAAGGAGCCAAGGAGAACAATTAAGGCGGCTGCGAGCCCAGACATTGTCACCAGTGTAATGAAGAGACCAAAGAGAGTTGTGGCTGACAGGGATGAGAAATTGAGCTCACCAGCCCCAAATGCAGGTCCTCCAACTCTAAAAGCGATTATCAGGCCGATGAAGGTGAATATGCTGTTCAGGATCGCAATAGTCATTACATACAGAATCTTCCCTGCAGCAATTGATGATCTCGACACCTGATTAACAAGCAGGACAGGCATGCTTCCCCTCTCTTTTTCGCCCGCAGTTGTGTCGAGGCCTATATTCATGGATCCGGCGAAGATGTAAATGAGCAGGAAATACGGGATCAATGTGGCCAGCAACTCTGTTCCCCGAGATTCTTCCGGCGCAACATCTCTTTTCTCTACACTTACTAGATTGAGATCTTCGAGTGTCAATCCATGTTCGAGAAGCTTCTCCGAAAGAAGTAGAGATGAATATGACAATAGGGCATTCTGAACTATTTGAGCCCCATACGAAGAACCTCTTGAAGTCGAATTATAGAAGAGACGCGCATCTATCTTCTCTCCACCACGAACTCTTTCCGCGGCATCTGCGGGAAACTCTACCATGATTGAGTTCTCCTGGTTTCTGACCGATTCTTCGCTAAGATTTTCGTCAATTTCAAATGAAATCATCTGGTCAAGAAAATTCAGGAACCTCCTATCGGGCAAATTAACTATCTTCAGCTTGTAGACTGTTTTTTCGTAGGTTTTGGCTTGGGATGAAGAAACTGTGTTCATTACGAGGAAGATCACTGGCATGATCAACATCGGCAAAATAAGAACTGCGAAGACAGTTCGGGCGTCCTTGAATATATTCTTGAGTTCCTTTCGAAAGATAATTAGAGCATCCCTAAACAATCTCAATCACCCCTTCTCTGTCGGCAATCTTAAAGAACACGTCTTCAAGATTGTCTTCGCCAAACTTCTCATAAAGCCCTTCAAGAGTGTCGTCTTCAACTAGCCTGCCCTTGAAGATAATTCCAACTCTATTACATAGCTTTTCGGCAACAGACATGATGTGAGTGGAGATTATTATCGTCTTTCCCTGGTCGCGGTAGTCTTTGAGAAAGTCGGTGACTGTTCTTGCCGTAAGGATGTCCAGACCATTTGTGGGTTCATCAAAGATTATAACTTTGGGATCATGAATAAGACTGACTGCTATCGCAGCCTTTTGCTTCATTCCTGTAGAGAGCTTCCCGATTCTCTTGTCAAGGAAGTCATTCATATCCAGATATACTGATAATTCCTTTGTCCGTCTAGAGATATCTGTGTCCCTCATATGACTGAGTTCGCCGTAGAATTTAAGCAGTTCCTTTGGTGTTAGGTTTCCCGATAGTTTCATATCGCTTGTAAGGAAACCGATTCTCTTCCGAACTTCTGTGGGTTGAACTACGCAGTCGAATCCCATTACGCTTGTCTTTCCTCTGTCTGGCTTGAGAAGAGTTGAGATAATTCTGAGGGTTGTAGTCTTTCCGGCACCATTTGGCCCTAGAAGGCCATAAATGCTCTTTGGCTCGGCGGAAAAGCTCAACGAATCTACTGCTACGACCTTTTTTCTTCGACTTTCGAAAGTCTTTGTGATTTTCTCAACCTTGACCATTTTTTGCCTCCTAAAAACGTTTGTTCCAGGGTGTAGAATAGCATTCTGTTGTTAATGTGAAGTGAAGAAATAAGAATCGCAAAAGAATATTTCATTATAGCGTGGATATTGATTAATTATATTCACAACAGAATTCATTTATTTCAATCCTTGATAAATTATAGTATAATTTGTCATAAGAAACCTGCTCGGAAATCCTAGAGTCTACTCTTCGGAGAAGGCTTGCTTAGTGATGAACAAAATACCATTGCATTAGGAGGTTCTAGATGAAGGTAGAAGATTCAAGATATCTAAACGATAAACGGGACTTGATGAAAAAACTTTTGCGTTCTCTGGAACGTGACTTTCCTTACGTTTCAGTTCTCGGCACGGATGTCAGGGGTAAACAGTACCAGGTGATGACAACTGGGATTAGCGTCAACGATTCGAGATGGTCCGAAAGAGGGTTCGTGCTCAGGATTCATGATGGAAGAGGTTACTTTGAATTCTCGTTTAATCAAATGGGGAATCAATCAGTTGAGGAAATTGTCAAGTATGTCAAGAGAAAGCTTTCTGCGTTCAGGAAAAGTATGAATGAGAAAAGTCTAGACGCTTCAGAAGTATCGATGTTCGAAGAAGAGGAATCAAAACTCTGTTTCAATGACGAAGTTGTAATTCTTCCGGGTTCTCTTTCGGCAGGAGAGATAATCGATAGACTTTCTTCTTTTAAGGATAGGGCTCACGAACTCTCCAATGAAGTGATAAACGTTATGGCCCTCATGGAAAACGTGCAAGTGAGTAAGCTCTTCATTTCTTCCAGGAAGGAGCTCTCACAATCCTACATCTGGTCTCAAGGTTATTTGTACGTCGTTGCCAGAAGAAACAAGAAGACCAAGTATAGTATGAAAGGTTTTTCGGGACTGAAGGGTCTGGAGGTTCTAGACGAGATGGAAGCGTTCGTCGGAAAAGTCGTCGAGAATGCTCGACTTCTGCTCTCGGCCGAGAGAATAGATCCAGGTGAGTACGATGTAATTTGCTCGCCCGATGTTGCGGGACTGATTGCTCACGAAGCTTTCGGACACGGAGTCGAAATGGACATGTTTGTGAAGGGGAGGGCAAAGGCCGTCGAGTATCTGGGAAAGCAGGTTGCGTCTGAGTTAGTTACGATGCATGACGGAGCGGCCGGTGTAAGAGAGGTTTCATCTTACGCTTTTGATGATGAAGGCAGTCTGGCAAAGGACACGGTGATAATAGAAAAGGGAATTCTCAAGAGGGGAATTTCAGATTTGATTTCTGCATCTGTTCTTGGAACTGAGCCGACCGGCAACGGTAAGAGGGAATCGTTTGAGAGAAAAGCATATGCACGCATGACGAACACATATTTCTCTCCGGGAAAAGATGATCTAAAAGATATGATCGAATCAATAGATTATGGTTTTCTTCTTGAGGACTATTACAGTGGAATGGAGGATCCCAAAAACTGGGGGATTCAGTGTGTCATAGCCTACGGACGCGAGATCAATAAAGGCCAGTTTACAGGTCGCATAGTATCTCCAGTAATGATGACAGGATATGTACCTTCATTGCTGAAGTCGATTTCCATGGTATCTGGAGATTTCAAGCTCTCAGGAACGGGAGCCTGCGGTAAAGGTCACAAGGAGTTCGCTAAAGTCTCTGCGGGCGGACCGTATATTAAGGCAAAAGCGAGGTTGGGATAATGATAGAGACAATTGTAAAGAACCTTGAAGCAAATTCAGTAGATGCATGGAGAATAAGGGAAGAGAATATTGAGAGTGAAGAGTATTTCTTTGTAGGGAACAAGGCAGATCTTGGAAGGGCGAAAAAGGTAAAGAAGTATGAAGTAACTGTCTACCGTGATTTTGAAGAGGGCGAAAAGAAATACAGGGGAAGCTCGACGGTTACCGTAAACCCGGGAACAACGGTTGAGGAAATCGTCCAGTCAATACAGGAGGCCTTTTTTGCTGCAGGGTTCGTTAAGAATCCCTGGTATCCAATGGCACCGAGATTTTCACGGAGATTCGAAACAGCCGAACATGACCTTCACGATCTTTCAAGAGACGCGATTGGAGCAATCTTTTACAATGAAAAACCGTCCAATTCATGGTTGAATTCTGTTGAGATTTTTGTGACGAGAAACGGGTACCACATTCTCAACTCTGAAGGTCTCGATGTGACTTTTTCAAAATATAGAACATACATCGAAAGCATTGTAAGTGCTTCTGGCAGAGAAGAAGTTGAGCTGTACGATCAGTTTCTCCTTGCGCTTCCCGATGTTGAACGTATAAGCGAAAGGATTTCCAGGCTACTTCTGATGGTCTGTGAAAGGGCTAATGCTGTTCCTACGCCAACTTTAGACAGGATACCGGTATTACTTACGGGAGAGCCGGCGAAAGAGGTAATGAGATACTATTTGAAACAGGCAAATGCACGTCTTAAGTATGACAGGATATCCGAAGCTGAACCTGGAGACTCTGTTCAGTCAGGAGAATCGGGAGATAAGATAACGCTTGAAGTCGTACCGGAACTTGAAGGTTCATACTTCAGCCTTCCTGTTGACAATGATGGTTTTCTCATTGAGAAGAGGACGGTTATCGAAAATGGGATCTTGAAGAATTACTGGGGTGACATCAAATATTCCCACTACCTGGGAATCGAACCAACAGGTGCTGTTATGAACTTCTCGGTTGGTCGTGGCAGTCTCAGCATTGACGAGATGCGAAAAGTTGATCATCTGGAGGTTAGTAATTTTTCGGCAGTTGACGTTGATGAAACAACGGGTGATTTCGGAGGAGAGATAAGATTAGGCTGGTATTTCGATGGTTCGGAGAGAATCGCGGTGTCGGGAGGTTCAGTAACCGGTAATCTAAGAGAACTTGATTCAATCTATCTGTCGAAAGAGACAGAACTGGACGGAGATTACTATGGACCGATCTCGATAGCAATAGAGGGGTTGAAGATTTCGGGTGAGTAGTTTTTGCGAAGGTGCACATGATTATTGAGACAATAAGAATGAGGCATTCAACGAGGAAGTTCCTCAGTTACGACCTGTCTGCTGAGGAGAAGGAAAGGCTAATGAACTTCTTCAGGGAGCTTCCCACTCTTCATTCTTTGCACCTGAAATGGACCCTTAGAGATCTAAACAAAGGATCGGGTGTTATATTTGCACCGTGTCCCGAAAAGCCGAACTGCCTTGTGGAATACGGATTCCAGGGAGAAATCATTGTTCTGGAAGTGACCAAGATGGGATTAGGCAGTTGCTGGAATGCCGGGATTAGAGAGGAAGGCTCTCCTGCAGGGATTATCCTTGGTAAGGAAGATTCAGGGAAGGTAACCTTAAACGATGTCCTTACCGGAATGGTGAGAAGGAAGGAGTTGAAATCTCTTGTCGAGGGACCGTTGCCCAAAGATGAGAGGTTGCTTCAAATATTGGAATCATGCAGACTTGCCCCTTCTTCGATGAATAGGCAACCCTGGAGATTCAACGTTCAGAATGGCGATCTATACATCTGGACAAAAGGCAACGTGATTGGAGGGGGCCACTGGATAGATCTTGGGATTGTGCTTTCACATGCATATATCACTGCGCTTGAATTCTTCTCGAAGGTTTCGATAGAAAAAGCTGCCGGAGACAAATACAGAGTGATCATGAGTTAGCGGCTAGTTGTTGCTTCGTTCTGAAACTTTGACTTCCTGCAGACATCGGATTGCGAAAAGAAAAGGTTCTTCTCGTTCATTCTCTAAGTAGTCTTAGTGAGTTCATAACAGCTACGAGAGTTACTCCAACATCTGCGAATACAGCCCCCCACATGTTCAAGAGACCCAGAGCGCCAAGGCAGATGAAAAGGATTTTTATTCCCAAAGAGATTACGATGTTTTGGATAGCTATGCTATTTGTCAGTCTTGAAAGCTCTATCGCTCTCGCGACTTTTGTGAGGGAGTCACTTGAGAGAACTACGTCTGCTGTCTCTATCGTTGCATCTGCTCCAGAATTTCCGATAGCGATCCCTACGTCAGCTCTAGCGATTACCGGAGCGTCGTTTATGCCATCGCCAACGAAAGCTGCATGTTTCCCTCTTCTCAAAGCCGATTCCACAATGTTCATTTTTTCCTCGGGGGTTGCTCTAAAAACGAAACCATCAAGCTCAAGGCTGGTGGACACAGAGGCCGCAGCATCGTAGTGGTCACCGGTAAGCATCACTATCTCCTTGATCCCAAGTCTTCTCAATCTAGCCAGGGCTTCTGATGAATCGTCCTTAAGAGCATCTGACAACTCAAACACTCCCTCAATGCTGCTATCTATTACCATAAACAGCTTGTTGGATCCATTGTCTCCCTTGTACTCGATTCCAAGATCCTCTAGGAGGCGATAGTTGCCTATACTGATTTCCTTGCCGTCGACTTCGGCTTTGACGCCCTTCCCAGCTATCTCTGAGTAGTTGGAAACGCTCTTGTAACTGGGAATCTCAGAGACCAACCTAACGAAACGATCTGCAATAGGATGAGTAGAATAGCTCTCAATAAGAGCTGCATATTCCAGCAACTCTCTTTCACTGTATTGGCCCACTTTTTCCATCCTAGTGATTTCCGGTTTTCCTTTAGTAAGTGTCCCCGTCTTGTCAAAAAAGATCGAGTCTACTTTTCCTAGAGACTCAAGATAGTTGCTTCCTTTGAAGAGTATTCCCTCTCTCGAAGCCTTTCCGATTCCTATGAAGTAGCTTAATGGCACGGATATTACCAGAGCGCATGGACATGAGATTACAAGGAGTATTAGCGCTCTGTGAAGCCACTCAGATATCGTACCTCCAAAAAGCAAAGGCGGGAAGATGGCGACAGATGCTGCAATCAATATAACAAACGGAGTATAGATTCTTGAGAATCTTGTGATGAAACGCTCCTTGCTCGACTTTCTCAGAGTTCCTTCTTCTACCAATTCAAGCATTCTGCTTGTATATGACTTCTCAAGAGTAGCTGAAGCTACAACTTCTATCACACCGGACTTATTGAGTGTTCCTGCGATAACAGCGTCTCCTTCACCGACCAAAACAGGATCGCTTTCTCCCGTAAGAAGCGATTTGTCGAGTGAAGTGCTTCCTGAGTCTATTACTCCATCGATAGGGATCCTGTCACCAACTCTCACAATGAATCTGTCGCCGGGCCTAATCTCTCTTGCAGGTACTGTCTTCAACACTCCATCTACCATTTGGACAACTTCATCAGCTCGAAAATCAATGAGTTCTTTCACCGATCTCCTAGACTTCTGCAAAGCCAGCGATTCCAGAAGCTCGCCAAGACCGTAGAAGATCATTACTGCCACTGCCTCTGGCAGTTCGTGAATCAGAAATGCACCCAGGGTCGCCACAGTCATCAGGAAATTCTCATCGAAAAAGTCTCCCCTCAGGAGGTTCTTCAGGGCCCTCAAGATAGTATTGCCACCGGCGACGAGATAAGCAATCACAAACAGACCATATTCGAGAAACTCTCTGTCTCCGTGAAGAATTGTGGACAAAGCGATCGCAATTAGAAGCAGAGCTGTTGAAACAATCAGTCTTGTCAGTTCCACAACGGGAAAGTCTCTCACAATCTTGGAGTGTTCTAGCAGTGAGAGTTCTGGATCTTGTTTCTTTATTATCTCATTCAGTTCGTCCAGTGAGTGATTATTCTCACCATATATAACAACAGTTGCAGAAGAGAAATCAATCTTTGCATTAATCCCTGATCGTTCAAGCCGGTCTTCAATTTTGACTGCGCATTTAGGACAATCTAGACCTTCAATTCTGTACTTCTTCATCCGACTCAACCTCAACCAATTCGTCAAAGTGCTCTTTTGCGATCTTTATCAGATCAATAACGTGATAGTCGCCTAAAGAGTATAGGACTGATTTCCCTTCTCTTCTACTCGTTACGAGTCTGAATGACCTAAGTAGCTTGAGATGATGAGAGATTGTTGGTAATGTTAATCCAAGAATTTCTGCAAGATCACATGTGCATAGGTCGGCATTTGAAAGGAGGAAGACGATCTTTGTTCTGGTCTCATCGGAAATAACCCTAAAAAGCTCCGAAAGACCTGAGACTTCTTCCGCAAACTTTCTGTATCTCTCTTTGTCGACGTGGATTTCTCGACTTGGGCAAAGAGTGCTCATCAAAAACCCCCTTAACGATTAGATGCTTATCTAATCGATTATACTTCTTTTGGCTGCACTGGTCAAGTTATTTGCCCAATACTCACGCAGGCGTTGAAATAAGAAGCCCTTACCACCAAAAGTGAAAACACCCTCAACGTAATAGACTGTCGGTTGTTCAAACGAGATTCAGTTCCTGGTTATCTTCGATAACCTTGAAGTCAAACTCTGATCTTTTGAAGTGGCCTTCAGGAGAAGAAGATGTCAAGATTCTTAGTTCCTTCAGCTCTGAGTCCCCTCTCTCGACTGTCGGGATGAACTTTGTGGAACTCCCGGATCGTTCTTCTGAAATGCTCAATGAAGAGAGAATCTCTCCCGTATTGAGATTATGGATCATCGAACTGATTGCTTGGGTTACCGTAAAGACTTCGTATTCATGTCCTGCGTTCGCAGCGTAAACCATGGAAGAATAGCCTGATAGTTCGTCTATGTACAACCTTGAAGCGTCTATTGGCCAGTAGGGATCGTTAGTTCCAACAACAATGAGTTTCGGGATATCCAGTTCAGAACGATAGGTGAAGGGATCTATGTACTCAAGCAAATCTCTCTTTGTCGGATCATCTAAACCATCTAGGATTCCACTTTCAACATATTCTCTTATTGAGGTACTAAAGCTTCCCCAGAACTCGAGCTGATGTTCCATTTTGCAGCGACATTCAGATTATCAAACGTGATGGGAACGATTCCTGTAACTCTCTTATCCATGGCAGCGGTGAGCCAGCAAGTCCATCCCCGTTTAGACCCGCCTGTCAAGATGAAGCCGTCTACAGTGTCTCCGTTATTCCTCGCATAGTTATCTAGGAGACTCATGGAAATGATGGTCGATTGAACTACAGGTAAGAGAGCGGGCCAACTGTAGTCACCGGTCTCAATGCATTAGGAGAATGAGTAACTCAATAACCAATCCTCCCTAAGGCCACCAAAGAGGGGTTGGTTTGGAATATCGAATAGGACTGCAACATATGTTCGGTTTTGAAGTGCCAGCAATCTAAATAGGGAGAGTTCTTCCTGAGAATACTTGAAATTCCCTGTGATGAATACTACCGCAACATTAGATTTCACGCTGGGCGGTCTAATAATCATTAGGTGGTTCTGCCACTGAATATCCTGTCATAAAACGGAATCGAATCGAATTTTTTCAATCTCTATCAGTCCTTGCGAGGGTGTATCTACAACATGTGAGTTTGCTTCTTGGAGGGTTGAAGGAAGAGCGTGTGTTTGGAGAAAAGCATTTATCGTGACTCCTGAAAGTGCAGTTGCAGCAATCAAAATTGACGAAATGACATAATCCTCATATCAATCACTCAATACCTTTTCCAGAATATTGGTAACTACTCTTAGCCTATCAATCACATCATCCGGTGCAACGATCCTTATCGCTTCATTTGAAGCAATAAACATTATCAGATCCCCAAATCGGAAGAAGCGATAAGTTTGAAGCTTACTGTCAAGTTCAAAGGTAACCTCTTTGAATTCAGCCTCGCGGGGAACCACTCTGTTCCACAGCATTGGCTCCTCAACGTAGTGTATGCTGGAGACTCTTGCTGTCTCAACTGTGTCGGTCCTTATGATACATAGATGTCCATCTTCGTGTATTCCGTAGAATACCTCGTGCCTCTGGTCAAAGCAAGCAGGATGGAATAAGAATTCACTTCCCCCTCTAAGAACTAGCCTCACCGCTTTCTTCCGCTCGACTGCTTTCAGTAAAGTGAAGCTCACCCGATCCTCAGCTATCATCTGTGATTTCATGCTGTCTTCGAAGAGAGAAGGAAGGCGGTAAGACTCAGAGTAGAAGTATTTCCCTCTTTTTCTAGAGTACTTGAGTGGTGCTCCCAGGTTTATTCTCAAGTATCTGAAGTCCCTTAATGCCTGCCGGCTTGAGATTCCGAACTTCTGAGTATACTCTTTCATGGAGGCTTTGTCGTTGGTTGACAGGCGGTTGTGAAGCCAGATAATTCTCATTTCTCTAGACATGTCTGCCACCTCCGGTAGCTCGGATGAAGCCTGCCATCTTCGCAGAACCGTATTTGAAGATGATAGAATTGCATTAGTATTATACAGAATTGAATAGACTAAATCCAGAAGAGGGCAATGGAGAGCGTATGATTAGAGGGATCATTTTCGATCTGTTCGGCACTATTGTAAGTAATAGAAGGCTTTTCAGACCAATTTGCTCGAAGATGGCAGAAGACGTTGAAGTTCAATCGGAAGAGATAGAAAGAGACTTTGTCAGTCTATACAGAAGGTACTTCAATGACTGTCATAAGATGCCGTTTCAACCTGAGAGATACTACTACTATCTCCTTATAGCGGATCTCATCGACAAGTACAAGTTGCCGGGAGATATGGAATCATACTGTAATTACATGTATGATTCTTTTTCAGAACTGCCGGCTTATCCCGATTCAAGGGTCTTGAAGAGGATCTGCAAGGACTATAAAGTCGCAATTCTGACGAATGCCGATGACGTCTTTGTCAGAAAAGTGGTTGAGAGAAATAGAATCCCTCATCATGTGCTATTGACTTCCGAAACGGCAAGATCATATAAGCCTTCAGAAGTGATTTTCAACGAGGTTCTTCTAATGTTGAAACTTGCCCGGAACGAGGTTTTGTTCATTGGCGACAGCATACAGGTCGACATGCTTGGAGCCGCCGGAGCTGGGATAAAGGGTATACTTATTGATCGCTCAAAGTCTTATTTTGATTACGCACCCAGAATCGAAAGTTTGGAGGATTTGCCTAGTTTGCTAAGGCAGTATTGAGAGCAGATTCGAATTCTATCAGGACTCTGTCGATATCATCGCGCGAGACATTTAGATTCGTCACAAAGCGCCACTCTCCACCTTCTGGGGGATTTATCTTAATACCTTTATCCAGCAGTGTTTCTACTATAGGTTGTGAACTGACTTTCTTCGTGATTCTGAAGAAGACCATGTTTATATCCAGCCTTTTATTGAAAACATCCACATTCGGGATCTTCGAAAGGCCTTCGGCGAGATACTTCGCATTACAATGGTCGATTGAAAGACGATCTGTCATCCCTTCTAGAGCGTATATTCCTGCTGCCGCGATGATTCCGACCTGGCGCATCGCTCCTCCCATAATCTTTCTTCCCTTTCTTGCTTTGGCAATGAACTCCTTGGTCCCGGCTAGCATTGAACCAATCGGCGCCCCAAGTCCTTTCGATAGGCAGAACATTACCGAATCGGAATTTGCGGCGATTTCTGCCGGGCTAACCCCAGAGGCAATTGCAGCGTTGAAAATCCTCGCTCCGTCTAGATGGAGGGGGACATTTCTCGCTCTTGCCAATTCGTAGACTTCACTCATATACTTTAGAGGGAGTGCAATACCGCTTGAGTGCGCGTTTTCAAGGCAAATGAGGCCGGTTCTTGGATAATGAAGGTCTTCTGATCTGATCGCTTTCCTTATTCTCTCCACAGAGGGCATCCCATCGTCACAATCAAGGGTTCTCATTTGAACGCCCGCTATGACCGCAGAAGCACCCGCTTCGTGAACTATTATATGATTTGAGGCCGGGATTATTACTTCATCACCCCTGAGCGTGTGAGTAAGAATTGAGAGCTGATTTCCAAAAGTTCCGGAGGGTACAAAGAGAGAGGCCTCCTTTTTGAGAATACTTGCTGCGATCTCTTCAAGCTTGTTTACTGTCGGGTCGTCTCCGTAAACATCGTCTCCTACTTCGGCGTTGGCCATCATCCTGCGCATTTCCTCTCCTGGAACTGTAACTGTATCACTTCTAATATCGATCAGCTTCACGACAGCACCTCCAAAGGTTTGTTATGAAAACAATTATAAACCAAAATCATGATATTGAAAAAAAGCCGGATCTAATGATCCGGACTATATGGGGTTCCTATCTAAGGGGGATAGGGGGGTTATAAACTATAATTATTCTAGTTTGTTTTTGTTAATATCACTTTGTGTTAATAGGGCAACACTATGCAGGATGAATTACTTATTGCTTAATACCCGTTCGAGATTTTAACATAGCGCTGTCTGAAATCAATGGCTGTAGCTACACTATATAGGTGCTTATAGAAATGGACACTGCAACATGCAGTAGATAGATGTTACACTAGAAGAAAGATATTCTCGAGAAAAAGAATAATCGCGGTTCCGGCAAAGCCTTCATATCGTACCTGCTCTTCACTGTTCTTGAAATGTTCTCTGTGTACCTTATCTAGCCTGCTCCTTGCGCCGGGTAGAGTTCTTAGAAACCTATCAAGTGTCTCGCAAGGGTAGCGATCGCATTCTCCACAATTTGAAATAGCCCTTTTTTCACAACAGATCTTGAAAGGGCAACCATCGCACAGTCTGAAATGCACATCACCGTGGCAACCGCTGCAGTTGATATCCATGAAGCTGAGGTCGAATCCGAAATCTTTTGACCATCTACTTGCCGTTTCCCTTCTCATTGAATCATCGTTGGCTAGAGTGGCTCTGTATGTGTCGCACTGAGTGCAGTCGATCCCGCAGAATGCTATTATATTCATACCAGTACCTGAACCTGCGACAATCAATAGCGTCTACACATGAGTAGAGCATAGCATTATGAGAGAAAAAGACAAATCTATGGAGGTAGAACTTGAAACCAATAGTAACCGAAGAGGTTTACAAAGTGAGATACTACGAGCTGAAGAACGATTGGAAGGCCTCAATTTCTGCTATTATGGATTATTTTAACGACATAGTCACTCTTCAGACAGTTGAGATCGGCCACGGCGTGGAGGTTATGAGTAAGGGCGAATATGCCTGGCTTTTGCTTCGTTGGGATATTGCAGTTAGCAGGTATCCAGATTTCATGGAGAGCGTGGTTGTCAGGACTACCCCGCATTCAATGGATAGGTTCTATGCTTATAGGCGTTTCGAGATATTCGACAATTCAGGGCAACGTATTGTTGAGGCAAATTCGCAGTGGATCTTGATCGATCAGAATCGACGAAGACCTGTTCGAATTGGAGAAGAGCTCTACAGAAGATATGGTATTGACGAGGGTTTTCACCGACCACTTTCTTTCCCTAAGATCTCTGAGTTTGAGTCAAAGGGAGAAATGACTACTCTGAGAGTTCGAAAGTCAGATCTAGACACTAATGGTCATTCGAATAACGTATCGTATGTTAAATGGCTTATGGAAGCGATTCCGGAAGAATTTGATGGCAAGACACTTCGAAGACTTACTATTGAGTACCGGCATGAATCTAGAAAAGAGGATGAGGTTCTTGTGGACGGGGTATTTCGGAATAAAAGTAGTTTCGTTGAGGGCCTTCATAGAATAAGCAAGCGTGAAAAGCTTCTGACGCTAGCCAGAACGGAGTGGATATGAAGGACGGTGTGTGCCGTCCTTCTTAAACAAGAGTATCTGGATCTACGTAGTCTTCCAGCCAATAGGCATCAGGATTTCTATCGAAAGCCATAAAGAGATCGTATCTTCTGGGATCTGCGGCTCTATGGTACTTCATATATATTTTGCTCTCATCAAGACCTACATATTCAATCTTTCCAGTTGCATGAGACATAACAAATCGAGCTCTCTTGGCAAGGCCCGAGACGCTGTCTATTGACTTCTTGAAGATTTCGTAACCTCTTTCGGCAGGGACTGCGTAGGTGTGATTGCCTTTTGTAGGTCTGCACTGGAATACATAATAAGGGGGAATCCCAATGAACGAGAGCTTCTTGAATAGATCTGACATGACCTCAACGCTGTCGTTCACTCCACTTATCATAGGTGTTTGGTTGCATATTACCGCTCCGGCATCCCTCAAAATGTTTAGGCCCTTTACCGCTTGATCTGTCAGTTCTCTCGGGTGGTTAAAGTGGGACATTATATAGATTCTCTTCTGTGGAGTACTGTACTTACTGATCATTTCTGGCAGATCGGGATCGTTTATTATCCTATAAGGATTGAATGCAACCATTTTACTCCCGAACCTTATTATGCCCACGTGATCTATTTCTCTTAGCTGTCTCACAATGTCACCGAGTTTTTCTGTGGATAGTATTAGTGAATCTCCTCCTGTGAGAAGAACATTTGTAATCTCTCTGTGTTTCCTAATATACTCTATTCCTGGCCTGACGTCATTCACTATCTCTTTGTTGTCTGTCGAAAAGAGTCTCTTTCTAAAGCAGAACCTGCAAAAGCTTCCACAGACCTTCGAAACAAGGAGCAAAGCAGTATCCGTATACTTGTGTTCCGTTCCAGGGGCTACAGCATACTTGTGCTCCTGAGAAGCATCCAAATCCCCCCACTCGTCGAGTTCTTCAAGATCGGGAACGATTATCCTCTTTATTGGGTCGTGAGGATCCTTCCAGTCAATAAGTCCCAGATAATAGTCGTTGGCCCTAAAGGGATAGACTTCCGTAACCCTTCTCATTTCTCTTATCCGTTCTTCACTAAGGCCCTCGATTTTGTCAACACTTGTGAGGTATTTAGGACTATGCAAATTCACCACTCCTTACATTTGGATTTGGTTACACTAGAACACTTCTCTTCTAAATCGAGAAGATCACAAAAAACCAGATTCCCGAACAACTGGACTACTCAACATTAACCATGAACCTACACTTATCCTAGAGGAACACGAAGTATCAATGATATTAATCATACGAGTAAGCCAGCTTCGCACTCAAGAAACATGAGTCTGTGCACAAATAACGATAAATTATAACACATGAACTACTGTGCCTCGCTTAGATCGACGCATGATCTCGTTATGGATCTTCAAATGAGCTTTACAAGACCATACACCTTGGGGGTATAGAGAGAAGTGAAAAACCCCTCCGGAAAGAGGGGCTAGTATTGGTGAAATATCGGGATTTCTATTCGGTCACTAGAATGATATTTCCCATGTAATCGCCTGCAGGAGAGTATATCTTTCTGTTGAGTTGAGAATCAACATCATCAAATACCGCAGTACCGATTAAAGTATCTCCCGATTCGTTGACCGCGAAGAAGTGAATCTCATTGAAGTTGAAGATCCAGTCTGTTTTAACTACTGACTGTCTTTCCTGAGACAGAATCTCGTGCTGACCAGCAACGATTCTTACCAAATCACTATCAACTGAGCGAAGTGCATATGAGATTATCGTTACCTTTTCTGAGGTTTCAACCATAACTGTGAATCGATTCTCTGTTTTCATTCCCTTTTCGTCCATGACTTCCAGGAGGACCTCATTCTTTCCGATATCTTTTCTGGTGGGAATGAATGAATACCTCCCTTCAACTACTTCGCCAGGTCCCGACAAAAGCCTGAATTCAAGATTATCGCCATCTGGATCGCTCGCGAACTCTCTAAGGTATAAAGAATACTCGCTTCCTACCTCCGCGATGCCGTCTGGTATGAATAGATCTGCTGGTCTGTTCTTGTCTCTCACGTCTATTCTAATAAGAAGGCTATCCGACAAACCGAGGCTGTCGTATGCAGTGACAGTGGCGAGTTTCTGCCCCTGGTCGTTGTAGTCGGGAGAGAATACATAACTGGACTCCTCTATTCTTCCATAACCTTCCATCTCAAACTCGAGATCATCTCCATCGGGATCGAAAAAGAGACTGCTCAGGTCCAGGTTAAGGGTGAATGTCTCCATAATCGTTGTATTCAGCGAAGGGATGACCTTGACAGGGGCTCTGTTCACGTTCTCAACGTCCACGGTAAATGTGCCGATGCTTTCGAGTCCCTTGCTGTCTCTGGCAAGCAATTTGACTTCATGAGTGCCTTCTGAGTCGAAATCGGGAGAGTAAAGATAGTGACCATCTTCGATAGCGCCGGGTCCTTCAACGATTTCGAAATCCAAATCATCTCCATCGGGATCGAAAACGAAAGCCCTGAGATATATCCTTAAGGTCTCACCCTCTTTAACTCCCCAATCTGGTATAGATACTGTTGGCGGTCTGTTGACTTCGTTCACTCTTATCCTAAAAGCTGTAGTGCTTGTTCCACCCTTCTCGTCTTCCAGGAATACTGTAACTGATTCCTCGCCGGCTTCGCCGAAACGAGGAGTGTACTTGTACTTGCCATCGACAATTTCTCCCGGTCCTTCGATAGCAAAGCTTACCTCGTCTCCATCGGGATCGATAACCCTTTCGAGGAAGTCAATTTCCAATGTATCCCCCTCGTTCAAGACAATGTCACTTAAGAGAAGCTCTGGGGGACGGTTAAAGTCTTTGACTTCGACCTCGAAGCTTGAAAAGGCTTCGTTCCCGTAACTGTCTACTACCCTGATAATCACGCTCTTCGTTCCAGCATCTGCAAAAGAAGGCTCATATACGAATAGACCATCTTCAAGTAGTCCAGGACCTTGTTCTATACTGAAGAAGATTTCATCTCCATCTACGTCGACGGCAGCAGAGGCAATATCCACCGATATACGTTCTCCCTCGTTGACTACTTGATTCTTGATTTGCATTACTGGTGGAGCATTGACATCAATGATTTCGAGTGGAATGTCGCGAGCTGTCTCATTACCGTGAGTATCTCTGGCAGTTACTCTCAAGACGCCATCACCGGCATCGTTGTAGCCTGGGGAATAGGTGTAGATACTTCCTTCCAGCTCGCCCGGCCCCTCAACCGAGAATTCCAGGTTGTCTCCATCTGGATCAACGGCAATTGAATTCAGGTCTATAGAAAGCGTCTCTCCTTCATTCACTACAACAGGAGATGTATCGATTTCGGGAGGTCGATTCACCCTTATCACATTAACAAGCATTACATCTTCAGAGCTCTTTCCTTGTTCATCCGTTGCGCGAATCCTGACAGCGATCTCCCCAGCGTACGAAAACCCTGGTTCAAAAGTGTAAGAAAAGCCAGACAAATCACCGGGCCCATCTATCAGTTCAAGAGCAACCTCGTCAACTTTTTCATCACTGACAAATTGCTTCAGATTCACAGAGAGCTTTTCACCCTGGTTGACCACCTGCACAGGTAATTCGATCTGCGGCTCCTTGTTTAGGACTCCGGGAAGCGTAATAATAAGTATTATTGCAGCCACGGCAGCAACAACTAGAACGTAGACCATCCATCTCTTCATAAACATCCCCCTTTCTATCTAATCGAAACCTGAGTTCGTTCGTATTGCTTGACCTAAATGTTTTCATTTCGTGGACGTCAGCTTCTATAAGCTCAACCTTTTCTATCACTTCTGATTGTTTCAGATGAAGGTTGTGCGTCAGGCACCTGATCTTGCTCAAAAAGAACAACTACCTCATCGAACCCCATTCCAAGAAAGAGCCCATGAAAGAAATTTCTCGCGCTTTCTTTTGAAGTCTCTTCAACCCCCATCTCATATGCACTCTGAAGTGCCTGTTTCTCAATCTCCTTACTGTATGACTGAAATGTCTTAAGCATATCCCTGTTCCCAAAGATTCTTACGAGTACTCCGCTTTGATTGATTACTTTGATGTCTGGAATCTTACTCTGAGGTATCGTCACTTCGAGTTTGGGAGCAGGAAGGGTGAGTTTTATTCTTCTTGCTTCACCTTCATGGACCTCTATGGAATCTTCCCTTAATCTCCTCAGATCGAGATAACCACGTACCTGGAATGGAACGATGAAGATGAATCGTTGGACCGTTCCTGGAACGAGACTTCCTCTCTCGGGTTCGAAAATCAGCAAGGTAGTCATCTTGGCAGTGCTCAACTCAGAGATTCTCTCTACCTTATGGATTATCGATTCCGATTTGAAACTCGTCTTCTTTCTCGACTGGAAGAAAAGGAAAACGAGTATAGCTATTATTGCGAAAAGTACTATATTCAGAACGAACAACTAGTCACCTCCAAAGTTTGGCTATTTCAGAAGCTATTCATGTAATTTGCCATTAGACTACCCATAGCAGCCATGGAAACTATTGTTATAACTATGAATACAAGGGCTAGGATTATTAGTATTCCCTGAATTCTGAAGTAATGTCTAAGGCTGTCAAGCGCAATTTCCAAGTTGATTGACGCCTTTGATTGGACAAACGAGTCTAATTCCTTCTTCGAACTCCTAAGTTTCAGCCCCATAATCAAAGCAACTACTGCGCTTATAGCACCGAAAATCGAGAAGGGGTTTGCCACCATACCTACGATAGACCCAATAATCCCAAGAACGGCACCTACTATAGTCCATATACCGACAAATCCAGCCCAATAGCTGAGACCGCTCAAAGTTTGATAAGTGATACCTTCTATGCCGGATGCCCCATCCGTTCTCTCCAACATATGCAACACCTCCTCTTCTAGTCTCACTCCAAGTTTATCAGAGAAGAAAGAAAATCCATTCAACAACTGAGTTGTGTGTAACGGGTTCACTCCAATACTCTTTCTGTCGATGATAAAAAGTCGCCAAACGTTGATCCTAATTCATATGTAGAAATCGAAGTCCAGATACTGTTGATGAGATCAGGGATTTGCCGAGTGCATGAAAGAAGCGGTTGACGGGCAACCAGAGGCTTACCATACGCAGTTTGACTGGCCGTTCTGGCTGCATAACCAAACCTTGCTCCAGCCCTTATCGTCCTGCTTTTTGACATCAAACCACGCTCTCGTGTTCTCAAAAGCTTTTCGCTAACCGATTGTCGTTTCCCCCTCCACATGATTTGTATCAAAGAATACAATGATATAATTAAAACAATCTATATCGGCATTGAGAAGGAGGTTCGACAAGTTATGGAATATCGCAAAGTTGGAAGAAGTGGTCTTCTTATTAGTGAGCTCAGTCTCGGATCATGGCTTACTTTTGGAGCGCAACTAGATATCGATAACGCAAGAGAAACCATGAGAGAGGCATATAAAGCGGGAATTAACTTTTTTGATACCGCTGAGGCATACGCCAGCGGTATGGCCGAATCAATGATGGGCGAGATCCTGAAGGAGTTCAAAAGAGAGGAAGTTGTCGTTTCCACGAAGATCTTCTGGGGAGGAAGCAAACCAAATCAGAAGGGACTCTCAAGAAAGCACCTTCTTGAGGGGACCTGGAATTCTCTCAAACGACTCCAGCTTAAATATGTTGATATACTATATGCTCACAGACCAGATCCCGAGACTCCGATGGAGGAAGTAGTCCTTGGAATGGATTACATTGTCAGAAACGGTCTTGCCTTCTACTGGGGGACATCTGAATGGAGTTCTAAAGAGCTGGAAGAAGCCCACAAAGCTGCCGAGAAGTTGAATGCTATTCCTCCTGTTGTTGAGCAGCCGCAGTACAACATGTTTGTGAGAGAAAGGGTTGAATCGGAGTATCAGTCTATCTACAAACAGTACGGTCTTGGTCTTACTGTTTGGAGCCCTCTTGCCAGTGGTCTTCTTACGGGGAAGTACAACAGTGGTATTCCGGAAAACAGTAGGTTAGCCAAGTTCCCCGGTTTGAAAAAGCATCTTGAAGAGAACAGAATATTCTCTGAAGAAAATCTAAGAAAGGTTGCCAAGCTGGCAGATGTCGCAGAGAAGCTCGAGACGGGACTCGCTCAGCTGGCACTTGCCTGGATCCTCAAGAACGAAAACGTTAGTTCAATTATCCTTGGAGTTAGTAGGGTTGAACAGCTTAGAGAAAACCTCAAAGCCCTAGATTTGAAGGAAAGATTGACCGACGATGTTGTGAAAGAAGTAATGGCGATAATCGATTAAGATTTTCGTCTCAATAAATGGAAAATGAGAAGGGAGGCGTTATAAATACTGAAGAAAGCATTCTTGTTACTCTCTTGATCTTTCGTGATCATGCTCGCGAGTTCATGCTTGTACTTGTTTCCAGTATCTATTCCGATCGTTGAAGGGATAATAGAAGCCATTGATTTTGAACTTCGCGGGAGTCCCGTTGCGTTTTCGAGCTTTGCCTTCGGAACCGAGACAGTTCCTTAGTTGGACGAGATCATTTACGAGGCCAGAAAGCAGACGCAGTTGGATCTTCCTCACAATTTCGCAGTTGTTGGTCTTGAAGTCATGGCGCGAGTTGAATGGGCTCTCCAAAAGCCTCACCCACAAGACTCAATAGACATCGACTTCTACGTGTTCAGAGAGCCAAGAAAACAAAGATCTGCCGAGGTTTTTAGACAGCCCGTCTTTCATAGCAGATCACTGACTATTTAATGTGATTAATCCGGGAGAAAACTATTTCGAAATTGAATCGAGAGATTCCAAGACTCTGGAAATGTTTCTCGAGATTATCACTGGAATGGCAGAAGATGTCCATTGGGTGGCAATCTAAAATTATGCCGCCACTTCAAGTTCAACAGCAACCATCCATCTCAGCGGAACAGTTTGGGTCAAGAGAGTTATGGAGCGAAATTGATAATGCAAGAAGGGCCCGCAAAGGGCCTTCTTGCATACTAGAGGATTTTTTCGCTAATCGATTTTCCCTGGAGGAAAAGCAGCAAATAATCTCTTCCACCTGCTTTGGAATCTGTACCAGACATATTGAATCCACCGAACGGTTGGACGCCTACAAGTGCTCCAGTACACTTCCTGTTAAAGTATAGATTTCCAACGTGAATCTCTGCCTTAGCTCTCTCGATTCTCTTCCTATCCTTGCTGTAAAGCGCCCCAGTTAGTCCGTACTCCGTACCGTTGGCAATCTCGATTGCGTGATCAAAATCGTGTGCTCTAATAATCGCTGTTACCGGTCCGAAGATCTCTTCTTGTGCAATCACTGCATCAGGCGACACGTCGGCAAACACTGTAGGCTCTATGAAATATCCTTCTCTTTGGAGAGAGTTACCTCCGGTTATCAATTTGCCTTCTCTCTTCCCAACATCAATGTAGCTCAGAATCTTGGCCACTGCGTCTTCGTTGATGACGGGGCCGATGTAGTTGCTAGGATCAGTTGTATCTCCGACGGTTAGAGCCTCGGTTTTCTCCTTCACTAATCGAACTATCTCGTCATAGACATCCTCGACCACGATAATCCTTGATCCGGCGGAACATTTCTGTCCTTGAAAGCCAAACGCACTAATTACAGCTCCAGATGAAGCTGCACAAATATCGGCCGTTTCATCAATGACCACACAGTCTTTGCCTCCCATTTCCAGAACCACTCTCTTCACCCATATCTGCCCATTGTTATGCTTTGCCGCCAGTTCGTTAATTCTCAATCCAACTTCTTTCGAACCCGTGAACGAGATGAACCTTGTAAGCGGATGCTCTACCAGATAATCGCCGATTTCACTTCCCGAACCTGGCACAAAGTTGACTACCCCATCTGGAAGTCCCGCTTCCTTAAGTATTTCAACAAATTTAGCAGCTATCACCGGTGAGTCCGATGCGGGTTTCAGTAGTACACAGTTTCCCGAAACTGCGGCCGCTGTTGTCATGCCAGCCATAATCGCCCCAGGGAAATTCCAGGGAGGAATGATTGCCCCAACTCCTAACGGGATATATATCAGTTCATTTAGTTCGCCTGGAATCTGAACAAGTGGTTGAGGACTCGCGTATCTGAGGGCTTCTCTAGAGTAGAATTCAAGAAAGTCTATCGCTTCTGCAAGATCGGCGTCTGCTTCTATCCAACTCTTACCAACTTCGAGAATCATAGTTGCATCAAGTTCGAACCGTCTTTCCCTCATAATGCGTGCAGCTCTTAGGAAAGGCTTGACCCTTTCTGAAGCCGGCAGCCTGCTCCATGTATTGAATGCTTGATAAGCGGTTTCCATTGCCTTGTCAACAAGGTCCTTGTTGGCTTTTGAAACCCTCCCGACGACTTCATTTGGATTTGCTGGATTTGTTGAGATGATTTTCTTGTCGGTCGAATAGTATTTGCCTCCGATGAACAGATCATAATCCTTACCTTGAGATCGGATCTTCTCAAAAGCATGATTCATTAAGGATCTTACGTCGGGGTCGTCGGGATTGATATAAGGCTCGTTTCTAAAAGGCGGAATTATCTGGAAATCTGTCGCTTCAAACATCTTCGTAACCTCCTATACTACGTTTTTTTCTATTGTAAAGCCTTCCTGGAATCTATTTAGGCTCAGGTTTGAAATGTCAACGCTTCTCGGTTCTCCATGTACTATCCATTCGGCGACAGCCTCTCCAACAGCCGGTGCTAACATGAATCCGTGACCGGAGAACCCGATTGCATAGTAGAAGTTATCAATATCGACGGCGCGATCGATGATGGGTTGAGCATCGGGAGACATGTTATAGAGACCTGCCCAGTGTCTCAATACTCTAACGTCGCGTAGGAATGGAAAGAATTTAGGCATCTTCTCGGTCATTTCTCTTAGGAACTTCCAAGTTGGGGTAACATTATGTCCAGGGAGTTCGTCCTTGTCACCCTGCCCCATGATGAAGTTTCCCGCCTTTGTCTGTCTTATGTAGAAGTTGTTCTCGAAACTTATGACCAGCGGATCCATAATATGCTCTAGAGGCTCCGTTACGAAGATCTGGTGTCTATAGGACTCGGTAGGAAGCTCAACTCCAGCCATCGCTCCCACCTCATGGGAGTATCCGCCGGCAGCGTTAACGACAACTTCTGTTTCGATCTTACCTTTGCTTGTTTGTACAGCCACAATTCTTCCATCTTCGGTAATGATATTTTCTGCAGATGTATGAGTTAAGACCTCAACCCCCATTCTCTCAGCGGCCCTAGCGTATGCAAACGTTGTCAGGTGAGGATTTGCGTGACCATCACTTGAACAGTAAGCGGCGGCTCTAACACCTGACATGTCGATAAACGAGAACCTCGAAGATGCTTCGTTTTTTGTCAGGAGCTCAACATCAAGATTCTCTTCCTGTTGCATCTTGGTGTTTCTTTCGAAAAGCAAAACCTCTTCTTCTGTGTAGGCCAGAAGAAGATAACCTCCCTGAAAGTATTCGATATCGAACCCCACTTCGCTTTCGAATCTCTTAAAATGCTCAACACTCCGCATTGCCAGTCTCACATTCATTCTCTCAGACCATTGCTGTCTTATGCCTCCGCCACACCGACCAGTAGAACCTGAAGAAAGATAGTCTTTCTCAAGAACAACAACATCGCTCACACCGTTTTTTGCAAGATAGAAGGCAACTGCAGTTCCGATTACACCTCCGCCGATAACAACAACTTTGTACCTACTCTTCACTATCATCAACTCCAGTTTCAGCTATTGCTTTGAAGCTTACAGGCATAGAAGGTGGTCTGAAGATCCCTGGAGCAAGCTCTTCAACAGGCACTCCCGTCTCCCTTGACAGAATCATCAAAGTATTTAGTCTGCACGTCCTACCCCCGCAGGGTCCCATACTTATTCTCAAGTACCTACGCAGTTCTTCGAAATCCTTATACCCATCTTTTATCGCTTTTCTTATCTGATCAACTGTGACTTCTTCACAACGGCATACAATGGTTTCTGCCTCTTGTGAAGGCACGAAAATGTTTCTGACTCCTTGTGCAACTTCCGAAGGAACAATGATGTAGACAAGATTTGTTTTGTTTGGAGACCTAGCTACTCTTTCCACCTCTGCCGTACATATCACTTCCCCATTCCTTCCCAATGCACTTACATACTGACCCTTTACGGGCAGGGGAAGAAACTCGTAGGGGATACCGATCGATGAGGTTCCGTCTTTGTTCTCTCTGAACATGAAAATCGCAAGACCTGGACACTTAGTGGCGCAAATGCTACAACCAGTACACCTGGAATAGTCTATTGTGGGAATAGAGTTGATGTTCTCTCCAACTCTTATTGCTCCAACCGGGCAACTCGTTTCGCAAGGATTACAGGGGATCGGCTCAAAGCACTCGATTATGGGTCGCAACTTCCCTTTGTAGCTATCAAAGTCACATTCGATTCTTTCACTAAAAGAAGCCTCCTCAACTTTCCCTCCGAGTTTTCTTATACCGGACCTCGTCTTTGATGAGGAAGGACCACTGCGGAACTTCCTTAATGTTTCCTTCAAGTAGTTCAGCTTTTCCTGATCACATCTGCCAGTTAAGTCTTCAACGATTGTAAG
Source organism: Mesotoga sp. UBA5847 (assembly GCF_002432735.1). Classification (NCBI taxonomy): domain Bacteria; kingdom Thermotogati; phylum Thermotogota; class Thermotogae; order Kosmotogales; family Kosmotogaceae; genus Mesotoga; species Mesotoga sp. UBA5847. The sequence goes on from NZ_DJGL01000094.1 coordinate 82,087, forward strand.
TCCAGCGATTCTTCCTTCTATCATTGCCGTTGTTGCCTCTTCTATTCCCGAAACATCACCAGCCACGAACAGGTCGGGTACTGAGGTTCTCATGTCATCATTTCTCAGAGGGACATAACCTCCTAACTCCTGTATGTATTCAATCACGCAACCAGCTTGGGCAGCTAGTTCTATCGATGGAGATAATCCCACTGCGATGCATATGGTATCGACCACGAACTCTCTTTCTGTTCCCGGAATCGGTCTCCATCTCTCGTCAAGCTCAGAAACCACAGCTCCTTTGACTGAATCCTTTCCGATGGCTCTTGAGATTGTGTGCCTTAGATTTACTGGGATACCCAGTCGTTTCACTTTGTCGGCATGCACCTGATAGCCCCCGATTTTGTCAGAAGCCTCGATTATTGCTTTTACCTCTGCACCGGCCTGCATCAGCTGGTAAGAGACAATAAGACCGATATTTCCAGACCCGATCATCAGAACGTTCGTGCCGGGAAGAATACCGAACTGGTTCATGAGAGTCTGGACGGCACCGGCTCCGTATACACCTGGTAGATCATTGTTCTCGAACTGCAGGAATTTCTCTGATGCGCCCGTTGCTAGAAGTATCTTCTTAGGCATTAACACTTCAGTCGTGTCCCTTTTCATATCTACTACTGGGACACCGTCGGGATAGATTGCGATGACAGAGTGCTCCGTCAGTATTCTGGCATTCTCGAATGAGTTCAGCTCTTCGTTCAATCTATCGGCTATCTCATATCCCCTAACTGACGCAAAGAAACCCTCATTGCCAAAGAACTTGTGTGTCTGCTTGATGAGCTGTCCTCCAGTGGAAACCGCTTCATCTACCAGCAGTACCGACAGACCGCTTCTCGCTGCTTCTAATGCGCCAGACAATCCGGCCGGTCCACCGCCTACAACAAGAAGATCGAGATTATTCACTGATCTCACCCTTACCTGGCTGCCTTCTAACTCTCATTCCGGGTCTCACCGGAGTTATGCAAGTGCGAACATTTGGTTTTCCATCTACTTCCATTAAGCAGGAAGAACACTTTCCTATTGCGCAGAAAAGCCCTTGAGGGCGGTCTTTCTTGGGGCTGTATCGCAGATTTCTTATACCGTTTGCATGTAGAGCAGCCGCAATGGACTCACCCAAATACGCCAAAAGCTCTCTCCCTTCGAAAAAGAAAGTGATCTTCTCGCTGCGCTCAAACGAAAGCAATGGATGCTCAGTAATTCTCTCCAAGGTATCGCCTCCATATAATGTCTATTACAAGTATAATTCCTTTTCTTCTCCTGAAGAAAATCAGCATATTCACGTATACTCATGAACAGGCAAAGTATGCTGCTATAATTGTAAATATGTGCAGTTGCCGGAATTGAGGAGCGAGAAACGGGGTTTCAGATGTTAGTCAAGTTGATTTGCATTGATGAAAGTCATTTGCAGGAGACGGAGGTTCTTATGGATTCCAGACCTATAATTCTAGGACACAGGGGCATGGGTATAGGGGATGGGGAAAATTCCCTCCTTTCTTTAATCAAGGCAGTTCAGATTGGAGCAGATGGTGTAGAACTTGATGTTCAAATTACCAGTGATGGGGTGCTTGTAGTGAATCACGATCCCGATCTGAAGAGAACATTCGGGGCAGATGTTGTAGTCGGAGAGACGACTTTCAAGAACTTGAAGAAGATGAATCTCGTCAATCCAGAAGGCCTTACCACGCTCGAAGAAGTTTATCTTGAGCTTCCCGAAACGGCCTATATCAATGTTGAGATCAAGGATCCCCGGGCCGCTGATGTAGTTGTTCCGTTGGTGAAAAGCTTCAATGCGATGGAAAGAACTCTCTTCTCTTCCTTCCATCACGATTGTATGCGAAGAGTTAAGGAATGTGATATTCAGGCGAATATTGGGCTTCTTATCGGTGAAGAAGCAAGAGGAAAGAATCCTGCCAAGTATTTTGAAGAACTCATGGAGTACAAACCCTTTTCATTTAATCTTCCGGTTCAGCTGTTTGATGAGATTGGTTTTGAGCTGGGAGTGAGTCTAATCGACTTTGTCAGAAGCAGAGGGATAAAAGTTGCGCTTTGGACTCTAAACGATCCTGGACTACTTATGAAGGTCAAGGGTGAAGCCGACATAATAATAACTGACAATCTTCAAGGTATAATGGCTGCACTTGGAGGAAAGAGCGAAAGAAGGTGACGGCATTGCTGTATCTTGAAAAATTCGCTTCGGCAATATTGACACCGCCAGGACTTTTCATACTCATCTTTCTAATAATTGCAGTTATCTTGATCAGAAAGGGCGAAGAAAGACGGACAAAGGTAATAGGAATTGTTGTTATTGTTCTGTGTTTCTTTGTGTATCTACTTTCAACTGGTCTTGGTACTCACCTTTATCTTCAGCCTTTAGAGAGGGCATACACTGCTCCTCGTGCCGTGAACGGTCAGGCAATAGTGGTACTAAGCAGTGGGATAATCATTTCTCCTGAAGGTCAGGTGCTCGACAATCACACCGTAGCGCGGTTATCGAAGGCATATACTCTACATCTTCAGACAAAGTTGCCGATAATTGTGACAGGATCATTCATGCCCGGTCGATCAACGTCTACTGTTGCCGAGCTAATGAGGGATTGGCTTCTTGATCGAGGTGTCGCATCTGCCAGGGTGATTGTCGAGCCTAGAGCTCAGACAACCTGGGAAAATGCGCATTATACGGCAGATATCTGCAGTCAGTTCAACTGGAGCAGTGTAATTCTCGTGACTTCTGCCGTTCATATGAAAAGGGCGGTAAGTTCGTTTGAGAAGTTCTCTCTACGTGTTACGCCTTTTCCAACGGATTACATGTATGACCACACAAAACTCAGCTACGTAGATTTTCTTCCTAACCAGCGGGCGCTCGATGCAAATCTTTCTGCTCTTCATGAGTATTTTGGGCAGTTGAGATATCTTCTGAAGAGTCCATAAGAAGTGAGATCATGTGTGATTCCTTTGTAGTTCTTGGTAGTTCTACAGCAGATGGCAGAACGATTTTCGGAAAGAACAGCGACCGTGAGCCAAATGAGCCGCAATCGATCCATTTCTTTCCTCGTTTAACAGGTAATGGAACGGATTTGTTCACAACAACGCAGAGAGTCAGCCAGGTTAGCGAGACTAACGCGATCCTCATTTCGAAGCCATCGTGGATGTGGGGTGGCGAAATGGGAGTCAATGACAAGGGAGTTGTTATAGGAAATGAAGCGGTTTTCACGAAGGAGACGGTCCGGAGAGACGGTCTCCTGGGTATGGACATATTGAGGATTGCTTTGGAGAGATCGGAAAGTGCCGAACATGCTGTCAAAACGATTGTTGAGTTGATTGAAGATTACGGTCAGGGAGCTAACGGAGGTTTCACCAAATATTTATATTATCACAACTCTTTTCTGATAGCAGATAGAGAAAATGCGTGGGTTCTGGAAACCTCCGATAGCTATTGGGTTTCGAAGAAGGTGAAAGGATCTGCCGCGATATCAAACTGTCTGACTCTTGGAGACGACTTTGATGACGGTCATCCTCAGGTCATTCGAAACGCAGAAAATCACGGATGGCATAAGCCCGGGAAAGCGTTTAGCTTTGCCGAATCATACGAAAAGAAACTAATTAGGAAATTCTCGGGCGCAGGAACAAGACTTAGAAGAATGCAAGAGCTTCTGGAAGAGGGAGAAGTAAGTATCGAAAGAAGCTTTGAGATTCTTAGAGATCACGAAAATAGCAAACACCTCGGTTCAATGCGAAATATTTGTATGCACGCCGGTGCCTCATTAGTCAGCAGTCAGACTACTTCTTCGATGGTAGTTGTTCTGGGAGAGAAGCCAGAAATATGGATAACTAATAGTAGTGTCCCCTGTCTATCTGTGTTCAAGCCAGTATGGTTTGATAGCTACGAATCAAGCCTTCCATTTGACGAACCGGAAGACGGGATCAACTACTGGGGGAGCTGGGAGAAATTCATCCGGCTAGCTATTCTACGAGACTCAAAGGCAAAAGAGTTGTGGAGAGAGTACTGCCTTCAGTTTGAACAGGATCTGTTGTTGACTGCCGGGAAAATGAAAGCAGATGATCTCTCGGAGCAGGCATTCGATAAGAGCAGGAATATTGCGAGAAAAATGACCTCGCTTCTAGAGGAAGAAGAGGTAGAAGCAGGCTTCTTCAATAGAAAGTACTGGAACAGACAGAACAAGAAGCTTCAGGAGCTGAAATCAAGGAACTTCAAGAAGGAGATTCCTACGTGAAAAAGGGGTTCTCCCTAAGAATACTTTGAGCCGTCGTTTCCGGCCCGTGGCCTGGAAGCACTATCAAATCAGGTCTTTCAATGAAGAACTGCTTGAGCTTTCTAAGACTCCTCTCCATCTCTATTCCATTGCCATCTGGCAAATCAGTTCTTCCAACCGAATTCGAGAAGACTGTATCGCCAGAAAAAAGGTATCTCTCTCCGTACATGAAGCAGCAGGAACCCTTTGTATGTCCGGGAGTGTGAAGACACTTCCAGGGTCTGTGAAGAATCTCGGGAGTTACAATCAAGCCTTCTTCTATAAGAAGACGAGTCTTTCCGAAAAAGGTGAGAAAGCTTTTACTTGGATCTAGTAGTAATGGTCTGTCCAATTCATGTATAATAATCGCGCTTGCGGCAATCTGATCGGCATCGTGCGTGTGATCGGCATGGCCGTGAGTTAGAAGAATGCGTACTTGCTTGTCGCTCACAAGTTTGGTAAACTCTTCTGAGAGACCATAACCGGGGTCTATAATTGTTAGCACTTCCTCTTCTTCTATCACATAGCAATTCTCATCCAGAGCTTTGGCCAGTAGTTTCTTGACATCTACCATAAACAGCCCTCCCGTCGAAATCGTTCCAGACACCTGCAAAGTCATAAGATATTGAGCGATTCCTATTGTCAGCACTTTAAACAGCGCTAACACTCATGGCAGGCAGCAACAATTGATGCTGAATGTCACTGAATAGCATGGACGGTGACATTAGTTCGCTTTTCTGATCGTAATGCATCATAATTAAATTTACTCAAGAGATTTTACCAGAAAGGCGGTCGCATGATACAATATCGAGGGGTAGAGGAGTTAGATTTGAAAAATTCTAGAATTTGCGGTCTGGCCTTAAGATTCAATTATGATGATCCCGAAAGTTTCAGATCTGAGCTGAGGGCTATTCTTGATGAAGAGGATCTCTCGAGAGAAGATCTCGGGATATTGGTAGCTCTTGACTTTGTATACTCTCAGACATTCGACGAGACGGGTGTATTTGACTTCTCCGATGTGGAAAGTGAACTTCTGGCAGAAGGACTATACTTTCTTGCGTATTTTTTTGCCAGGAATTCAGAGGACAAGATTGCTTACCTTGTTTCTAAGCTTGCAGTGGATCTAATTGCAAAGGAATGCGGAAAGGAACAGGAAATCAACCTCAAAATGCTCCATATGATGACTTCATTTGAAATGGGCTTTGGAGAAGAAACACTCTCGCTTTTCGCCGAACTCGTGAAACTGGAGGAGTATGTACCGACCCAGAAGCGCTTTGAATACTACAATGATCTTGGCCTGGTCTCGACTCAGCTCCAGACCGGTGACAATCCATGGAAATTCTATGAGAGAGCAAAAGAAGTGGCCGAATCACCAGTAAGAATGCTAATGGTTCAGCTGAACATGATTGACTATCTCTACTCGAAGAACAGATTTGCTGAGGCAATAGAGCTTCTTGACCTGGTCCAAGGATGCAATTTTGAAGCGGTTTCAATAAAAGGATACAAGCTAATGATTAACTTGAAGATTCTTCTTCAATTGAATGACCTCAGCAGAGCGGCAGTTATTGCCGAACAACTTGAATCGCTCATAAATTCTCATATCGAATGGACAGACATTGCAGTATCATATATTTTTCTTGGACACTTCTACGTGAAGAGCGGTAACGTTTCCAGAGCGGAGAATTATCTCAATCAGCTCAAGTCTCTTCCGGATGAGTCTTTGACCAGTTACATCAAGGGAGAAACGCTGATTCTTGAAGCGTCAATAATGCAGGTTAAAGGAGAGCACTTTAGGGCTCTTGAAAACTCTGTTGGCGCATTCGAGTCTCTTACTCTCTACAGTACAACTTCGCCTCATCTGAAGGACTTTGTGAACAATCTTTTCGAGAGCATCTCCTCAATTTTCGGTCAGCTTATCAGAGAGTTAAGGCTTAAGGACGACTATACTGCTCTCCATACGCTTCGAGTCCTCAAAATTTGCTATGAGTTCGGAAAGGAACTTGACCTAGAGAAGATCGATCTTTTCAATCTTTCAATTGGCGCGATGTTGCACGATTATGGAAAGGTCGACATTCCTTTCGATACGCTGAATAAGCCGTCGGCTTTGACCGAAGAAGAGTTTACGGAAATAAAAAGACACCCGGTATATGGCGAACGTTACTTGAGAGACCTGAATTTTCCGAAGGCAGTAAGAGATATTGTTAGGCACCATCACGAGAGAATAGATGGAAACGGTTATCCCGATGGCCTAAAGGGAAACGAAATCCACATGCTTGTTCAAATAGTTGCGGTGGCCGATGTCTTCGATGCGCTGACAACCGACAGGCCGTACAGAAAGGCCATAACGAAAGCAAGAGCGCTGAAGTACCTAGAAGAAAAAGGCGACCAATTGATCTCAAAAGGTCTCCTCACAAGATTCATAGAATTCTCTCAGCGCAAAGAAATAAGTGTTAAAGAAGAAGAAATAACTGCATTGTGGCGTTCAATAATCTCCGAGCTTTTCAAATGAATCGGAATAATGTCAACTCTAATTAGATCAATAACCCTCGGGAATCTTCCAAAGTCCCGGTCCGCCATCAACGGTTATCTCGTCCTCGGGGATCTTCCACAGGCCTGGTCCTGCAAAAGCCATACTTCCAAAAGCAACTAAACCCAACAGAATGATCGCAATAATCTTCTTCATTAAAACAACCTCCCTTAATCCCAACAGGCTAAGTGTAGATAAATCAATGACCTTCAGGAATCTTCCATAGACCCGGCCCACCGCAGACGGAAATTTCGTCTTCAGGGATCTTCCAGAGTCCTGGCCCTGCAAAGGCAACACTACCAAAAGCAACGAGTCCTATAAGCAAAACTGCAAAAATCTTCTTCATAGTCAAACACCTCCCTTAATCCCAATAGAGTGCTTCAG
>NZ_DJGL01000094.1:89366-89526 GCF_002432735.1 Mesotoga sp. UBA5847
CGGGAATCTTCCAGAGTCCTGGTCCTGCAAAGGCAACACTACCAAAAGCAACAAGTCCTATAAGCAAAATCGCAACAATCTTCTTCATAGTCAAACACCTCCCTTAATCCCAACAGGCTAAGTGTAGATAAATCAATGACCTTCAGGAATCTTCCATAGA
>NZ_DJGL01000094.1:89587-89770 GCF_002432735.1 Mesotoga sp. UBA5847
CTTCGGGAATCTTCCAGAGTCCAGGTCCTGCAAAAGCCATACTTCCAAAAGCAACAAGTCCTATAAGCAAAATCGCAACAATTTTCTTCATAATAGAAAACCTCCCTTAATCCCAATCTAGTGCAATAGAATCGATCAATAACCTTCAGGAATCTTCCATAGACCCGGTCCACCGCAGACGGA
>NZ_DJGL01000012.1:0-34303 GCF_002432735.1 Mesotoga sp. UBA5847
TGGCAGCCCCACGGGGAATCGAACCCCGACCTTCGGACTGAGAATCCGGTGGACTAGCCGTTATCCTATGGGGCCGAACAGAAATAATATTATCATGGTCTCCGGCTTTTGTAAACACCCCTGCTTAAGAGATATAATCATTTTGAGGAGGTGTTTCGGTGTTTATCAGACGGTGGTTTTCTCCAGGGGCTAAGGCGAATGTTGTGTTATGTCATGGAATAGGTGAGCATAGCGGAAGATATGAAGGTTTTGCTTCTTATCTAAGCGAAAAGGGATTTGGTGTCTTTGCGACGGACTTTGCCGGCCACGGAATGCAGGCCGGAACGCGCGGCTTCATAAAGTCTTTTACAGATTTCATTTCGGCGGTCAGGCAGCTTACTGAAGGAGTGAAAAGGATCCAGCCGGATCTCCCGGTCTTTCTTTTTGGCCATAGTATGGGAGGGCTTATTGCTACCAGGGTTGCCGAGGAGTATCCAAATTCTTACAGAGCTCTGGCTATAAGCGCACCCCATCTCTTTTCAGCGAAGGACTCCGTGAAGAAGTTGCTGCCGTTGATTTCGGTTGTCAGAAGAGTCGCGCCGAAAACGACGTTCAGTAGTTCGTCGCGTTTTACTCCATCGGATCTTTCGCATAATCAAAGGGCCGTGAAGAGATATGTAGATGATCCGTATGTTCATGACAGGGTATCACCGAATCTCTTCTTTGGGCTTGAAGATAGTATCGATCTGGCAATGGCCAATGCGAACAAAATCAAAATCCCTACTCTGATCGTATATGGCTCTGCAGACAGGGTTGTCGATCCCGCTGGGGCACAGGAGCTCTACAAGAAGATAGAGTCAGAGAAGAGAATAATTGAGATAGCCGGTGGAAAGCACGAGATGTTTGCAGATGAAGAGAGGAAGCCTCAGTTCTTCGAGGCAATCTCATCGTTCTTCTCAGAGCATATCTGAGTGAATTTCGAGCCAGCGCTTTGAGACTTTTACATCATGTCTGATCTGTTCTATCAAGTCGTCGAGGGATTCGAATTTAAGCTCGGGCCTTATGAATTCGAGGAGCTCCAGCTCTAGATTTCTGTCATAGAGGCTGCCCGAGTAATCAAAGAAGTAGATCTCGTACTTCACCTCTTCGGAAGTGTTTATTGTCGGTCTGAATCCAATGTTTAGCAGGCCAAAGTAGTCTCTTGAGTTGATCTGCGACTTGACAATGTAAACTCCCGACTTCGGTGTTACCAGCTTTTCGTCTCCCCTGCTTATGTTTGCTGTGGGAAAACCGATTTTCGAACCGAGCTGTTTGTCCTTGTACACTTTTCCCCGTATAGAGTACTTCTTCCCCAGGAGAGTGTTAGCCAATCCGATATCACCTTTGACAAGGCTCTCCCTTATCCAGCTACTGCTGACTCTTCTTTCGTTATGAAGTGTATCGTGAACTACTACAACGCCGAAATCCATCTCTTTTGAAAGTCTCTCCAAAAGATCGACGTTTCCCTTCGCACCGCTTCCAAATGTGAAGTCTTTACCTACTACAAAGGCTTTTACGCCCTGCTTCACAAGGCCCGAGATGTATTTCTCCGGCTCAAGGTATCTTATCTCGGCCATGTTGGCAGTAATTACTCTCTCTATACCTGTTGCCAGGATAAGCTCCAAACGCTGGGCAACAGGATAGATGATGCCGGGAAAGTTGGGGAAGTAGTATCCCCAGGGATAGACGATTGATATAGCTGTGCTCTGCATCTTAAGGCTTTCTGAAACATCTACCGTTGTTTTCATGATCGCTCTATGCCCAAGATGTACGCCATCGAAGTTACCTATACAGGCTACATACATTTCATGCACCGAGAACCTTCACGAGTTTGGCCACTCTTTCTTTGGAGTCTTTCGCGATAAGCGTCTTCAAGAATGAGGAGGTGCGTTCGGATTTGGCCACTGCGATAAGCCGCTCGTCGCTTCCAATTATCCTGATAATCTCGTCTTTCTCGAAGTGCCCTAAGATGCCGGCAACTCCGTTAGCATGGATCTGATTACCTAGTAACACCTTGCTGCTTTCGGACTCGCTGAGGAGAAGACCGGGCAAAAAATCCACTGCTTCCTCCATTGGGATTACGGAGATCTGCGAAACATCATCTATACTGTATGAGTTGTCTACCGAGAATCTGCCCTGCGAAATTCGACGGAGGTTAGTGGTTGTCGCTCCACAGCCAAGTTTGTAGCCAATGTCCATGACTAGCGATCTTATATAAGTTCCCTTCGAGACCCTTGCGGTGAAGGTGACCTTGTTCTGTGAGAGAGTTATGTGTTCTATTGAGTGAACCTTCACTGATTTCGGTGGAAGGTTTATGATCTTCCCCTCTCTAGCTAGTTTGTACAGTCTTTCTCCGTTGTGCTTTTTTGCAGAGTATGCAGGCGGCACCTGCAAATACTCTCCTTCGAACGACTTCAAAACCGAAGTTATGTCGTCAATCGAGATCTCGGGAACTTCTCTCTCTTCAACTGTCTTTCCTGTGATATCGAAGGTGTCGGTTATCCTCCCCAGTTCAAGCTCCGCTCTATATGTCTTATCCATTTCAAGGAAATACTCGAGCAATCTGGTTCCCTTTTTGATTCCGGCAATCAGAAGTCCGCTTGCAAAAGGGTCAAGTGTTCCCGCATGACCGATCTTCTTTGTATTCAGTTTCTTGCGAAGAAGGTTGACAACATCGTGAGAGGTTACACCAACGGGCTTGTCAACGAGTATTATTCCGTCACTCATTATTCGGCTCTTTTTTCTCCTTTTCGATCTGTTCAAGCAACTGTGCTACCCTGAGGCTTGCCTCAATTCCAATATCTTCCTTGAAGCGTATTTCGGGAGCTTTGAATAGCCTGATATTCTTTGCAATAGCCGTTCTGAAGATCCCCTTGTCTTCATTCAGCTTCTCAACGAGTTTCTTCTTTCTATCGTCAGGACCCATCAAGCTGACGAATATCGTTGCGAATCTCTTGTCCTTGCTGAGTTCTACCCTAACAATGGAAGTCATTCCAAGCGAGTCGTTGTGGCCTGTGTAAGATGATAGAGCTACTGTGAGAACCTTCATTATCTCTGACTCCAGCATCTCTTTTCTGTAAGTGCTTGCCATAGCTCTCACCTCCTTGATAATTATAACCTACAAAGCGAGGATGGGAAGATGCCGGATTGAAATGAAAGCATTGCTAAGTTCCCCAGGGACGGAGGCCCGGAGGATCGTCCGGGGAAGTGATGCTCGCTGCACGACGAAGTAAGGCCGACTTCGGCAGGAGGAGAGGCCGACACGTCTGGAAGCGTATGACAGTTCACCGTCAATGGGTCTCCGTTTCCGAGTGGACCGTGAATGTAACTACAAGTCTTGAGGTTTAACCTTGTCGATTCGTAATGAAGTTATAATCTTTATTGACTAATAATTAGGAGTGGTTCCATGCATTCAAAGAACAGATTAGTACTTCTAATAGTTGTAATGTTGTTTGCCGGTCTTGGTTTCTCGCTAACTATCTGCATCGACCCCGGTCATCAGAAGGAGGCCGATCTGACTCATGAGCCGATCGCTCCCGGTTCCGAGACAACAAAGGCGAAGGTTTCCACGGGGACTCGCGGCGTATCTACGGGAATCCCCGAGTATGTTTTCAATCTGGAATTGTCGTTCATGCTGAGGGATAGGCTTCTTGAGGAAGGGTACGACGTCGTGATGACCAGAGAGAGCCATGATGTCAATTTGAGCAATATCGAAAGAGCGAAGATCGCAAATGAGGCTAATGCGGACTTATGTATTCGTGTTCATGCAGATTATAGCTCTGATAATTATCTGAAGGGGTTCATGCTGATTATTCCTTCTTCATCGTCCAAATACACTGCACCGATCTACGAAGAGAGCAGGAAGGCTGCCGAGAAGATCCATGCGAGCTTGCTTCAAATAAGCGGGATCAAGTCTCTCGGAATCAGAGTTCGTGACGACATGACGGGGTTCAACTGGTCTGAAGTTCCCGTGCTGATTTTCGAAGCGGGGTTCATGTCAAATCCCGAAGAAGATGTCCTTCTCTCTACCAGTGATTACAGAGAAAAGCTTGTTGAGGCCCTGGTTACGGGAATCGCAGATTATTTCCTCACCAACTAAGTATCGTTCCTAAAATCGCTGCACTTCGAGCAAGCCCAAAGAAGAAATCTATGCAAATAACCATTATAAATAAAAATTGCTGCCCTTTTCGAGGGCAGCGAAGCGGTCTGAGGGTTACTTCAGCAATTAGATTATACAACTTTCTTTTCGATATTCCAAGTCAAAGGCAGTCCTGTAATCAATTTCGACCCCTTGACAAGCCTCTATTTTCCCCTCCCCATAGTGAGAGCAGTCTCTTTCATCTTTCTGTGAAGGGAGTCGATGTCTCTAGGGAAAGCCAGTACTGCAGTAAGAAGCACCAGTCCGCAAGGAAGCCAGAAGAGCGCGGAAACGTTCATTGCGACTCCCAGCGAGCCTACTGCCGTAGCCAGGGTTCCTGCAAAGAACTGCCCAAATCCCGTTCCGAGAGAATCTGTCAAGTTGAAAACCGAGAATATCCTTCCCCTGTTTTCCGGGGGATTGACATTCATCAGCATGGTCTTCATGTTTGGTCCGGTCATAGACGCTGAAGCGGCAGCAACCATTCCAAGCGCTCCCAGCATTATGAAGCTGCCGGCTCCCTCAACTGGAGGGAAGTTCAAGGCCAGGAGAGCCACGAAAGTGCCGATTATTGTCGTTATTCCACTGAAGAGAGGCATGTATGACGGCTTCTTCTTATACAATAGACCACCGACAAGACCTCCGAAGAATATTCCAAGCACGTTTCCGACTCCAAAGAAAATGAAAATCAGAGTGGCCGATTCCTTTGAGAGGTTTTTCGAGGTTTCGAAGTAGTTCACAAGATAGTACGGTATCGCTCCCCAGGGAATCGTTCCCAAAATACCCTGTATGAAGAGAATCAGATTCGTCTTCACTTTGAAGAGTTCCTTGTAGTCGGACAGTCTAACTTTTCCGATGTAATTTATCCCCTGATCCACGAGTTCACCGACAGCCACTTCGGCGGCTCCTCTCTTTGGTTCTTCAGCGAACAGGAAGAATAGGAACGCGAGGACAATGTTCGGAAGAGATACGATGATGAAGGGCGTTCTCCAGCCAAGAGATGTGCCGGTGAAGCCGGCAATTACCATCCCTACAATGGCTCCCAAAGATATTGCCGTAGAGAGGAAGGAATTGACCTTTGCTCTCTGAGACTCTTTGAAAGCATCTCCGGCGTACGAAAAGACGACTGGAAAGAGAGCTCCTACCCCGATCCCCGTCAAAGCCCGTGTAATGAAGAGCTGAGGGAAAGTCTGGACGAAGGCAGACAGGAAGCATGGGATCTCGCCCACCAAAACGCTGAATAGCAGAAGGTGTTTTCTACTGTACTTGTCTGCCAGGAAGCCCCATAGAAGTGAAATGAGGGCGCCGACGATAGTGAATGAACCCTGGATGAGGCCAATGTCTGCTTTTGTTATTCCAAATTCGGTCTCGATTTCCCCGATGTTCGGAGACATGACCATCTGGTCCGCGTTTAGAAGGACCATCATGAAGAGCATAAGAAAGAGAACGAAAGTCGCCTTTCCCTTTTTCATTTACATCCCCCCGGTCTACTGAAGTTCGTCTTTTAGGTTTGTGAACTCCTGTATAAAGGAATCTTTATCTCTCCACTTTTCTCTTACCTTGACAAAGAGATCGAGGAAGACTTTCTGGTCGAATATGTATTCGAGATCCGTCCTCGCTTCAGTGCCGATCGTTTTGATCATCGAGCCGCCCTTGCCGAGAATTATCGGTTTCTGACTGCTCCTCTCTACGATTACATCGGCTCTTATTTTCAGTATACTACCTTCGTCTTTGAACTCCCGAACAACAACTCCCACAGAGTGGGGGATCTCCTGTCTGGTGTTCTGCAGAACCTTTTCTCGAATTACTTCCGATGCCATGAATCTGGAAGAACGATCAGTTATCAAGTCTTCGGGGAAAAGCATCTTTCCCTCTGGAAGAAAGTCGAAGACATCTTCAATTATCTCTTTAACACCATCTCCGCTCTTAGCAGAGATCAGGAAAGTCTTTCGAACGTTTTCGAAAAGCTCTTCGGCCTTTGCTTTGAAGTCCTGAATAAGCCTTTCGTTTTTGTATTCATCAATCTTGTTGATGGCGAGAAAGACAGGAATTCTGCTTTGATTAACATGATTGGCAACGAGCCTGTCCGACTCGCGAAGCCCGTCCGTCGGGTCGACTATAACCAGCAGAAGATCCGATCCGGCTAGCGATGAAGTCGCGACTTTTAGAATGTATTGTCCGAGTCTGTGAAGAGGTTTGTGAATTCCGGGCGTGTCGTAGAAGACGATCTGGCCCTCCTCAGTCGTTAGTATTCCGCCTATCCGGTTTCTCGTTGTCTGCGGTTTATCGGAGACGATAGCGATCTTCTCTCCGATAATGGTGTTTATCAATGTGGACTTTCCCACATTGGGCTTTCCCACTAAAGCAACAGTCCCGGACTTCACCGACGCTTCACGCTCTCTCTTCTTCGAGAAGCAGCGAGAGATCGCCTATCTTCAAGAAGAGCTGATCTAGGGATTTGAGGAAGCCGAGTCTGTTGAGGCGGATATCTTCCTGTTCGGCCATAACAAAGACATCGTCGAAGTATCTGTCTATGTGAGGCTTAAGAGATGTCAGTAACAGGAGCGATTTCTCGAAATCGTCGCGCTCGAGCGCTTCCATTACATCGTCGAAGCATTTCAAATAGTTGTTCAGTAAGTCACGTTCGGCCTGCTCGACGAACTTAGAACCGTCAAAAAAGTTGCTCGAATGACCTCTGCTTATATTGTGGACCCTTTGATAAGCTACTAGAAGATCTGTAAAATCCTCCTTCTTTACATACTCTGAGATCGCTTCGGCCGCGCGAACTCCGAGATACGGGAACCTCCACCACACCTTCACCGATCGTGCTATGTTCATCGAGAAGCCCTTCTCAAGAAGGAACGCTTCGAATCTGTTAGAGAAGAAGTCGGTGATGGCATCAAGTGTTTCACTATTCACCCCGGCAAGGGCACTGGAAGCTTCTTCAATCAGACCGAGAAGATCGAGTTTCCATCCGAGATGATGCATTGTCTTGAATATGAAAGAAGTCTTTCTCCTCAGAGCGTAGGGATCCTTCGATGCAGAGGGTATGTTCCCTATCATGAAATTACCGACCAAAGTATCTATACGATCGGATATACCGGTTACGGCACCGGCCAGAGTTGCCGGAACCACATTGTCACGGTAGTGCTCCTCTATTCCAGTACAGACGTCAGGATCTTCGCCGGACAGTTCAGCGTAGATTCTTCCCATTATCCCCTGAAGCTCCGGAAACTCCTGCACGACTCTTGTGGTTTGATCTGCTTTCGCAAGAAGAGAGGTTCTCTTAACCTCCAGCAGTTCTTCTCTCTTGGCTCCGAGTTTCTTAGAGATCGCCTCTGAAAGTGCTATCGTTCTGTCGGTTTTGTCTTTCAGAGTGCCAAGCCCCCGCTGAAAGAGGATTCCTTCCAATCCGTCTACGTAGTTCTCGATCGGTTTCTCTTTGTCTTTCTCGAAGTAGAAGAAGGCGTCTTCCAGCCTTGCGTTTATAACTTCCTCGTACCCTAATCGAATGTTTCCCAGCGGATCATCTGGTCCGTCTTGAAAGGCAACAAAGCCGTTAGTCAGCTTGCCTTCTTTGTAGACCGGGAAAGTTCTCTGATGGTGCTTTATAGTTACGATGATTACTTCAGGCGGGAGTGAGAGGTACTTCTCCATGAAGTTTCCCAGAACTGCCGTTGGGTATTCTGTCAAAGAAACGACTTCGGCAAGCAGTTCTTCATCAACAGGAATCTGGCTATTAATATCCGACTCAATTCTTCTGATTTCAGAGAGAGTTCTTTCTTCTCTGTCGCTCTCTCGAGCGATCACCAGAGCATCTCTCAAATTCTGAAAGTAATTCTCAGGCGATACTTCAACTTCATCGAAGAAGAAACGGTGTCCCCTGGACTTGTTTGACGATCTCTTTCCGAAGAGCTCCATATCGAGGATTTCGGAGTCAAGCATAGCAACTATCCACTTGACCGGCCTCACGAATCTATAAGTTCCGTCTCCCCAACGCATCGGCTTCTTGAAATCCAGCGATCGCAACATATCTGAGAAGATCTGAGGCAAGAGTTCTCTGGCAGTCTTTCCCCTTATATGTCTCTCTACGTATACATATCCGTCTTCAATACTCACTTCGTCAAGCTGAGAGTTACTTCCCCTAAGGAATCCAAGGAGCGCCTTGGTCGGTTCGCCGTCCCTATAGGCGATCTTCTCTGACGGGCCTTTTCTCTTTTCCACAAAGTCCGCCTGACTGGATTCTATGTCTCGAATTAACACTCCGAATCGCCTGCTGGCAACGAAGATCTCGATTCCTCCATAACCCAAACGATTACTCTCGAGAGACTTCTCTATTCTCTCTAAGAGCTGTTTTCTCATTCCTTGAACCTCACTTGAAGGAAGCTCTTCAATTCCGACTTCAAGCAGTGCCTTATGATCATTCATCTGAATTGGTCTCCTTGGCTACATATGCTTCGGCAACTGTTTTTGCCATCTCTCTTATAGATTTGATGTAGCTCTGACGCTGAGATACGCTGATGGCATTCCTGGCGTCAAGAAGATTGAAGGCGTGAGAGCACTTGATCATATAGTCGTAAGAAGGTCTTACAAGTCCGTTTTTCATGCATAGATCGAATTCTTCGCGATAGAATCTGTAGAGATCGAAGAGCCTGGAAGTATTTGCCACATCGAAATTGTAGGCCGAGAACTCTTTCTCGTTCTCCAGGAATACATCTCCATACTTGAACTCTTCATTCCAGTCTATATCGAATATGTTCGCTTTCTTTTGAAGATACATTGTGATTCTTTCAAGCCCATAGGTGATCTCGAGAGAAACGAGGTCTACGTCGATTCCGCCAACCTGCTGGAAATACGTGAACTGACTGACCTCCATTCCATCTAACCAGACCTCCCAGCCCACTCCCCAGGCTCCCAGAGTCGGAGATTCCCAGTTGTCTTCCACAAAACGAATGTCGTGCTCCACTGGGTTTATTCCCAGAGCTTCCAGAGAACCGAGGTAAAGCTCCTGAGAATTCTCAGGGTTGGGCTTGATAATCACCTGATACTGGAAATACCTCTGAACCCTCATCGGGTTTTCGCCGTATCTACCGTCTGTGGGTCTTCTGCTTGGTTGGATGAAGGCGACTTTCCAGGGCTTCTTGCCCAGCGATCTTAGGAATGTCGAGGGATGAAATGTTCCCGCACCCATTTCCAGGTCATACGGCTGGTCGATTATACACCCCTGACCGGACCAGTACGAGTTAAGTTTTACTACTACGTCCTGTAAGTACATCGTTCCCTCCTGAAATGGTAATCTATTCAATTGAAATCAGGTAGTAATAGTATGGTTGTCCACCGCTGTGGATTTCGAATTCAAGATCCGAGAAGTTTCCTGAAAGAGATTCAAGGAGCTTCCCGGCAGTTTCCTCGGAGACTTCCGATCCGTAAAAAATCGTGACCACTTCCTTGTCGGTGTCTTTGCCAAGAGCGATCTTAATCGAGTCATGGACAAGCTTCTCGAGCTTCCTGCCCGAGCTTATCAAGCCTTCTCTTCCTATCGCGATGTATTCACCCTTCTTTATCTTCTTTCCTTTCATGCTTGAGTCACGCACGGCATATGTAATAGAGATCGGAAAAACTGCTTCGGCCGATTCTTTCATCTCGGCAATCAACGACTCGGTTTCCATCTCGTCGTTATAGACGGTCATAGCCGCTATCCCTTCCTGAACGGTGCGTGTAGGGATGATGTAAACCTGCTTTTCTGGGTTGTCGTCGTGAATTGCATTCGCCGCCTCTTTTGCGGTAAGAATTATGTTTGGATTGTTCGGAAGCACTATTACCTTGTCGGCCGTAACTCGGCTGATAGCTTCGTAAAGATCCTTCAAACTCGGATTCATGGTCTGGCCGCCCTTTACTGCAAAATCAACTCCAAGACTCTTCAGAACATCTGCCAGGCCGTCTCCAGGCGAGACCACAATGACTCCGTGATGTTTTCCGTTGCCGTACATCTCGGGCCCTCTAGACTGAATGTCAACTATGTGTTCATGCTGGACCCTCATGTTATCTATCTTCACCTTCTGAAGAAAACCGATTCCCAGAAACTTCTCGATTACATCTCCGGGATGATCTGTGTGTACGTGAATCTTTATCAGTTCATCCTGGTGAACCATGACGATTGAATCGCCCATCTCTTCAAGGTATGCCTTCATTACTTCCGAAGTTTCTTCGGGGTTCTCGGAGTCGTTAAGGTTGACTATCAGTTCTGTACAGTAAGTGAACTTGAGTTCTTCCCTTACGATCTCGACGATTCGTTCAGTTGAAGAACCCATTGCCTGCGGCATTTGCTGAATAGGTCCTTCGAGTTCCAACTCGCCCTTTATTGCCAGCAGGAATCCTTCGAATATGTGAGCCAATCCCTTTGCTCCAGAATCTACTACTCCAGCTTCCTTTAGTTTAGGCAGGAGGGTCGGTGTCTTCTCCACCGTGTCAAAAGCCACTTTGATAAGATTCTCGAAATACTCTTCGAAATCTTCAATGTCTCCGTAATGCTCGTTGGCAGTCTCTGCGGTAACCTTCACAACTGTAAGCATCGTACCTTCAACCGGTTTCATTACGGATCTATAAGCGACTTCTTTTGCTTTTTGCAGGCCCTCGGTGAAGGCCTTTGTGCCAACAAACTTTCTGTTTCCGATTCCCTCGGCGAATCCTCTGAATATCTGAGATAGAATAACACCGGAGTTCCCACGGGCACCCATCAACATGCCGGTCTTAACCGCTTCCAGAACGCTCACCAAATCATCTTTCTTCAATCTATCGAGATACTCGCATGCCTCTATCATAGCGGCCGCCATATTAGATCCAGTATCTCCGTCTGGAACAGGAAAGACATTAAGCGCGTTGATCTCATCTTTATTTGCCAGAAGTCGTTCAGCGGCTTTCTGGAAGGCGGCGACAAAAAACTTGCCGTTGATACGTTTCATCTCTTTTGCCTCCCATCAATCCTGCAAGCCGACAACGTGAATATTCACCTTTATATTGGTTGCTTCAGTAAGCTCCTTCAGCTTGTGAAATACATTTTCCTGGATGTTTTCAACGACTGTGGGAATTCTTACTCCGTACTCGAGAATCAAATCGATGTCTATCTCAAGCGTGCCGTCGATCTCCTCGGTTACTTTGATTCCCTTTCTGGAATCCTCTCCCGTGCCGAAAAGCTTTGTCAAAAAGCCCGTTTGGGGCGATCCGACGTTCACCGGTCCGTAAGACTCAGATACAACCTTTTTGACTATCGAAGATATCGCCTGAAGAGAAATATCGATCTTACCGAATTCTGTAGTTACTTGCATTCTTTTCACCTCTCAGTTTAGAGATTCTATTCTCTATTCCCCTGGCATCTAGCCCCAGCTCATTCAATACCTCTTCCCTTGTGCCGTGAGAAGAGAAACGGTCCTCAATTGCAATAATATCGATTCTACCATTGTAATTCTGCCTAATAGCTTCAAGTGCTACGTTGGAGCCGAAGCCCCCGCTCTTTATTCCCTCTTCAACCGTCACAATCAGGTCGTAATCGGCAAAGATTTGTCCTAGAGCCGCTTTGTCGAACGGCTTTATTGATCGGCAGTTATAGAGTGCATATCCGTTCAAGAGAGCGGCCTCCCTGCTCCTGGAAACCATTGCTCCTGTTGCAAGAATGGCGGCTTCCTTTCCGTCGATCACCTTTTCCCACTTGAACAGCTCTATCTTCCTCAGGTTCGAGAGAATCTCGTCGATGCTCTGGAGTTCCGTCTCTCTCGGATATCTTATCGCAGTGGGATGGTCCATCCATTTCTCAGCGAAGAGAGTGAAGATCATGTTCGCCAGTTCCTTCAGGCTCGAAGGTGCAAGAATTTGCATATTTGGAATCATCGAAAGGAAAGCAATATCGAAGATTCCGTTATGGGTCGGTCCGTCCTGCCCAACTATTCCTGCCCTGTCTACTGCGAATAACACCGGCAGATCCTGAAGGGCCACATCATGGATCAACTGATCCAAGGCTCTTTGCAAGAAAGTCGAATATACTGCAAAGACCGGCTTCGTCTTCGCTGCTGCCATCCCTGCGGCGAAAGTGGTGCAAAGCTGCTCCGTTATGCCAAGGTCGAACAATCTGGCAGGATATTTCTTCGCAAACTCTGCCAGTCCCGTTCCGTCTGGCATCGCGGCGGTTATTGCCGATATGGAAGGATCTTCCTCCGCAAGCTCTGTCAGGACCTTTCCAAAGACCTCGCTGTAAGAAAGTTCGCCGCTGTTCGAGATCTTCTCTCCACTATCCGGGTCGATCTTGCTGACACTGTGGAACCTGGTAGGGTTGCATTCTGCATACTCAAGACCTTTGCCCTTTTTTGTGACAACATGTACCAGGAAGGGTTCCCTGAGCTGCTTGACTGCCGAAAACACGGCCTCCATCTCCTGGAAGTCGTGGCCTTTAACCGGACCAATGTAGTTTAGCCCCATGTCTTCGAACAAGTTTCCGCCTAGAATTGAGGCCTTCAGGCCGCTCTTGATTTTCGACAGGAACTGCTCCAGGCTTACCAGTTTCATCGCTTCAAGGGTGTTCTTGAGATCGCCCTTCATTTCTCTGTACACAGGATTGAGTCTCAGTTCGGCAAGAGAAGACGAAAGACTCCCCACATTCTTTCCGATACTCATTCCGTTATCGTTAACGATCACCTTTATCTTCGAACCTATGTCCTTCATCTGATTCAAAGCTTCCAGTGCCATTCCCGAAGTCAAGGCACCGTCTCCGGCAACAACAACGACATTCCTTGAGCTTCGGAATATGTTATCTGCCTGCTCTATACCCATTGCGGCAGGAAGAGCCGTGCCTACATGGCCGGCACCGAAGAAGTCATACGGACTCTCAATCCTGTTAAGGAAACCGCTAACTCCACCCTTCTTCCTCAAGGAGCCAAAGGAACCGTATCTCCCCGTAAGCAGCTTGTGAGTATATGCCTGGTGTCCCGTATCCCATATTAAAACGTCTTCATCGGGATCGAACACTCTATATAACGCAATTGTCAGCTCGACGGTACCCAGGTTGGAAGCCAGATGACCTGTGTTAGAGGAAACTACTCTCGTTATCGTGTCACGAATTTCGCTGGCAAGAACCTCCAGCTGGGCATAGGAGTAGTCTTTTAGTCGCCTGAATAGTGGCTGTTCATTCATCTGCTAAGACTCCAATCTTTCAAGGGATTTTGTGTAGTGCCTGAACAAGAGCGCCGTCGTTACGCTGCCCACTCCTCCGGGAACAGGGGTTATCGCTGCCGCTATCTGGCTGACTTCATCGAAGTCAACGTCTCCAACCAGCTTGCCGTCAACAAAGTTGATTCCCACATCTATTACAATGCCCCCGGGCTTGATCATCTCTCGATGCACGAATTTCGCTATTCCAACGGCACTAACCACTATATCGGCGTTGAAAGTCTTTTCGGAGATGTCCCTGCTCCTCGAGTGGCAAACGGTAACCGTACCGTCTACACCTTTTTTGAGAAGCAGCAGTGCCAGAGGCTTTCCGACCGTGTTTGATCTTCCAACAATAGTTATGTCCCTGCCTTTGACTTCGATTCCGTAGTAACTCAGAATCTCCATCACGGCCTCGGCAGTTGGAGGAGCGAAAAACTCCTCGTCGTTGATTATTCCGCCGAGGTTCGATACCGTCCGACCCTCCAGATCCTTTCCCGGATCGAGAGCGGCCAGAACCGCCTTTTCATCGGCGTTTTTAAGAGGATGCATAACCATTATTCCCGCAACGCTTTTGTCGTTGTTCATCTTCGAGATCTCTTCGATGGGATTGATCCCGCTGTCGTGAACAATGACCTCTATGCCGAGTTTTTCCCCCTGCTTCTTTATTGATCTCATATACGACTTGTTAGAAGCATCGGGCTCATCGCAGAAGAGAACGAGCGAAGGAAGATTTTCCGCTCTCTCTTTGATCTTCTCTTTGACATCAGAATAAATACTCTCTGAAACGATCTTTCCATCAAGTATCATCTTCATCACCTCAAAAGAGCCCGCTGATCTTTCCGTCTGCGTCGATATCTATGTGCTTCGCGTTGGGATCCTTCCCGAGTCCGGGCATCAGCATTATCTTGCCGGCAACCACAACTATGAATCCGGCACCTGCCGATAGATTGAGATCTCGTACTTTGAAAGTGTAGCCTTCCGGCGCTCCAAGCTTTTTATCATCGTCAGAAATTGAGTACTGGGTCTTGGCGACGATTATCGGAAGACGGTCGAGACCCTTCTTCTTAAAGAGCCTGAGTTTGCTCTTAGCCGCTGGTTCAAGATCTACTCTTCCGGCTCTGTAGATTTCCATTGCAAGTTTTTCCAGCCTTTCCTCAAACGGAGCTTCCATTGGTATCAGGGGCTTGTAGCTATTGGGCTGATCAATGACCTCAAGTAGCTTCTTTGCGAGATCGATTCCACCTGCACCGCCCTCGGCCCACACTTTCGACAATTCGTAAGGTATGGAGTCAGCCTTGCATAGAGCGTCAAACGTTTCCCTTTCCTTCGCCGTATCTGTTGGGAATTCGTTTAGAGCCACAACTACAGGGATCCCATACTTTCTGAGGTTTTCGAAATGAACCTTGAGATTCTTGAACCCATAGTTCAGGCTCTCGATATCTTCTTCCTGGATTTCGTTCTTGGAAGCACCTCCGTTTAGCTTCAGCGCTCTGATCGAAGCAACGAGAACCACTGCGCTTGGATTCAGGTCGCCGACCTGACAGACGAAGTCAAGGAATTTCTGTGCGCCTAGATCCGCTCCGAAGCCTGCCTCGGTAATCACATAATCGGAAAGCTTGAGAGCCATCTTTGTGGCAGTCAAAGTGTTTGTTCCGTGAGCGATGTTCGCGAACGGGCCTCCGTGAACGAAAGCCGGAGTTCCTTCAAGAGTCTGAACTAGGTTCGGATCAAGAACGTCTTTGAGTAGAGTTGCCATCGCGCCCTGGACGTCCAAATCCTCAACTGTTATGAACTCTCCGTCGTAACTTCTAGCCACAATGATTTTCGAGAGGCGCTCTTTCAGGTCAACGAGGTTCTTCGAAAGGCAAATGATAGCCATGATCTCAGATGCGGCGGTTATTACAAATGAATCTTCTCTGGGATAGCCGTTTGCCGAACCGCCTAGCCCCACGATGATCTGCCTGAGAGCCCGATCGTTCATGTCCATTGTTCTCGGCCAGTATATCTGCGTCGGATCTATTTTCAATTCATTCTTGAAGTTAATGTGTGCATCAATAACAGCCGAAAGAAGATTATGTGCCATCGATACCGCGTGAAAATCTCCTGTGAAGTGCAGATTGATTTCTTCCATCGGAAGCACCTGAGAGTAGCCGCCTCCGGCAGCCCCTCCCTTGATTCCCATTATCGGTCCAACGGATGGTTCTCTGAGAGTTACGAAGGTCTTCTTACCGATCTTGTTTAGTGCCATTGCCAGACCCACAGAAGTTGTCGTCTTTCCTTCACCTGCGCTTGTTGGACTTATGGCCGTAACAAGAACCAGCTTTCCATCAGGTCTATCCTGCAGCTCATTGAGGTATAGGTGAGAGATTTTCGCTACGTACTTTCCAAATCTCCTCAAGTGTTTGTCGGGAATCGAAATCGATGAGGCAACTTCGTCAATCTCCCTCAGTTCTGCTTTTTGTGCTATCTCCAGATCGGTCAGCATGGTCTCCTCCTCATAAATGCTTTTTCTCTGTTGATGCGCACTCCCGAGCAATTCTGTCGAGAACGCCGTTTACGAATTTCCCGCCCTGCTCCGAACCGTACTTCTTGGCGATGTCGATCGATTCGTTAAGTGTCACCTCAATTGGTATCTGGGGTTCATAAATAATCTCATACGCTCCAAGCCTAAGGACGTTCTTATCGATCGAGGCAAGTCTCTCGAATGTCCAGTTCATAAGGTGTTTTCGTATCACTTCGTCAATATCGCTTCGATACTTCAAGATGCTCTCGAAGTACTTACGTGTTCTCAACTTCATTTCGTCTTCCATCGAGAAGAAGCTCAACTCCCTTTCGAGGTAATCAGATGAAGTCTCCACGTCTTCGTTGAAGTCATACTGATAGATCGCACTGAAAACAATTTCCCTCATTCTTCGTCTGCTTCTGTTTAGACCTGCCTTCACGTCTTCAAACCTCTTTCTCTTTTTCTTCGTCTTCAGCCTCTTCCACTACAGTCGCTTCTGGTTTCATCTCTTCCGGTTCAGGTTTTGCTTCGCTCTTTTCGAGCTCTTCTTCCTCAATAATCACTGGTTTTTGGGCCTCTTCAAAGACATCTTCGATAGTGATGGAAACGTCTTCAACCTTTATGCCGCTGAAGCTTTCAACATCGTTTTTCAGCTTCTCCTGCATCTTTCTGGCATATGAGGGTATAGAGACACCGTACTTGATCTTTGTGTTTACTGATATCTTGACAGTCTTCGTACCGTCGACCTTTTCGTCGAGGTCGATATCTACCGTAGACTTGGCTTCTTTTCGTGCTTTGGCTTCCTTAGGATCGAATTTCAGAAATTCAATGTAGGAGTGAATAGCGATATCCCGGATCACTGCCTCCGAGATCTCGATTCTGCCGAGATCAGTCTCTTCAAAATCCATAATTCTCCCTCCTTTCTCCTTATGCTCTCTCGATGTATTCGCCGGTTCTTGTGTCTACTCGAATCAACTCACCGTTTTCGACAAAGAATGGAACCGTCACCTTGAGCCCCGTTTCCAGAACGGCCGGTTTGCCGCTTCCCGAAACCGTGTCGCCTTTGTAAGCGGGAGCGGTGTCTTTCACCTCCAGAACCACAGTGTTCGGAAGAACAATACCTATCGGCCTATCTTCATGGAACTGAAGATCCACCACTTCATTCTCCTTTATGTAGTCCAGGGCATCTCCCATCTCGTCTAAACCAATTGTATACTGCTCAAATGTTTCGAGGTCCATGAAGTGGAACATCTCATCCTCCGAGTAAAGGTACTGCACATGTCTGAATGAAAGCGCCGCTTCCTCCACTTTCTCGCTTGCCTGGAACGTGAATTGCCTAACGAGGCCGGTCTTGATGTTCTTCATCCTCGTCCGAATTATCCCGTCTCCTCTTCCCATTGAGTGCTTATTTGCTTCAGTCACGATGTAGATATCTCCATCAATGATAAGAGGCGTTCCTTTTCTAATCTTTCCAACTTCTATCATCTAGAAGCCACCTCCGGATTGCTAAAGAATCTTCAACTCTCTATCTAGATTTGTCAGAACTTCTACTCCGCTTTCACAAAAATAACAATCGTCTTCTATTCTAACCCCAAATTTGCCGGGAAGATAGATGCCCGGCTCTATTGTAATGACCGCTCCGGCCGGGATAGGATTACAGTTCTTAGGAGAAAGCCCCTGGCCATCGTGAGTGTCCATTCCCAGACTGTGGCCCAGGCCGTGACCGAAGTAGTCGCCATAACCCGCCTCTCTAATTATACTTGCTGCAACTTCGTGTATCTGGCTTCCTATAACCCCTGCCTTTGAGGCGTTCTTAGCTTCTGTTTGCGCTTTGAGAACCACTTCATAAACCTTCACCATTTCGTCAGACGGTTCCCCTATACTGTAAGTTCTTGTAATATCCGAGTTGTAGCCGTCTACCCTTGCCCCGTAGTCGATCAAGAGAAAATCGCCTTCCTGGAGAGTTCTATTGGACGGTCTGCCGTGAACTATTGCGCTTCTCGGTCCGCTGCCCACTATCGTCTCGAAGGCAAGGTAGCCTCCTCGCTTCCTGATCTCATATTCGAGTGTCGCACATACTTCTTCCTCAGTCCTTCCCGGACGAATGAAGTTGAAAGTCTCTGTAAGCGCATCTTCGGCGATCTTGACTGCCAGTCTCATCTTCTCGACTTCCTCCGGAGACTTTACCATCCTAAGATCCTTGAGAATACTGTCTGCGGGTTCAAGTTCGACGCCCAGCTGGGAGAAGACCCGCTTGTAAAGACCATAGCTGATCGTCTCTTCCTCAAATCCCACACGGCTGGCTCCATCTTTGGCCAGCGTCGCCTGAATTACGTCTTTGAGTTCGTCGCCATTGTTGAAAGGGATCAGCTTGAAGTGCGTTTCAATTTCGGCTTGAGTGAAGTACCTCGAATCAGTCACTATGTACTCGCCCTTCGGGGTCACAATAAGAACTGAGAAAGAGCCGGAAAACCCGGATAGATACCAGGAACTGGAGCGATTGCTGGACTCCATGTTGTAAAGAACAAACCCGTCAAGCTTGCTTTCTCTAAGCTTTTCTCTAAACCTTTCGATTCTCGACATGCCCAACCTCCGGAATGCAGAATGTTTTATCAGCATCAAAATAGAGTGATCTGATTTCTGTTCATCTTTCCTTTCTTTGATTGCCTTATCTCCTTGAGATCTTCGGCTGTCAATACCCTGACCGCTTTGTCCAGGGCAGACTGCTTGGAGATCACCTTCAAAATCTCTTTTGCCCTGGAGAGAACTGCCTCGGGAATTCCTGCAAGCTTGGCAACCTCTATTCCGTGGGATCTGTTTGCAACTCCGTCCACAACTTTGTGGAGAAATACTATTCCTTCTTCGGTTTCAACTATGCGGACAGTCTTGTTCTTGATGCCCGTGTACATATTAGAGAGTTCGGTTAGCTCCGTGAAATGAGTGGCGAATATCGTGTGACATCCCACCGCCTCGTATATGAACTCTGAAACCGCCCATGCTATTGAAATACCGTCAAAGGTGCTTGTTCCCCTGCCCACTTCGTCCAGGATCACCAGGCTGTCTTCCGTCGCCTTGGAGAGGATCGTTGCCGTCTCCATCATCTCTACTAGAAAAGTCGATTTCCCGCTTGCCAGTTCGTCCCTTGCACCGATTCTTGTGAAGACCCTGTCATAGATTGATAGCATTGCATCATCTGCAGGCACAAAGGAGCCGATCTGAGCCATGATCGAGAGCAGGGCAATCTGCCGTATGAAAGTGGATTTTCCGCTCATGTTCGGTCCTGTTACAATGAAGAAATTCTCTGTACGGCTCATGGATATGTCATTAGGCGTGAAGTCAGCCACAAATTTCTCTACAATAGGATGTCTCGAACTAGAAACCTTCACTTTTCCATGCTCTGAAAAGCGGGGGCGAGAATAGTTGTTTCTTCTTGCTACAGATGCCAGCGACTGAGAAGCGTCGATTTCAGATAATACCAGCGCTACACTCTTGAATCTCTCCAGTGAACTAGCAAGCTGTAAACAGACACTCGAAAAGAGAGTTTTTTCGAGTGTCTCTATCTTTTCGTTTGCGCTCAGTATCTTGTCTTCAAACGACTTGAGTTCCTGTGTAATATATCTCTCGGAGTTCACAAGAGTCTGCTTCCTGGTATAGCTCTCGGGGACCTTGTTAGTCTGACTCTTCGGGACTTCGAGGAAGTAACCGAAGACTTTGTTGAACTTGACCTTCAGAGAAGAGATTCCCGTTGCTTTTCTTTCACTAGCTTCGATCGCCTTCATCCTCTCAACCGAGTTGTCAAGGAGATCTCGAAGGACGTCCAGTTCTTCGTTGAACCCCATTCTGATTACATTTCCTTCTCCAGCTGTTGAGGAGGGTTCATCCATGATGCTGCGCTGAAGAAGATCGAGCTCTTCAGGAAAGAGTTCGACCCTGTCGCTCAGTCTTTCAAGAGCCGGTTCGCTCGAGAGCAGCTCCTTGATAAAGGGTAGCACCGAGAGGGAGGTTCTAAGTGACTGCAGGTCTCTTGGTGCGGCCTTCTCTATTGAAAGTCTGGTGCTTATTCTCTCGATATCGAATACATGCTGCAGATATTCTCTGAGTTCATTTAAAAGCCGGCGATCCGAATTTAGCGCTTGAACAGTGTCCAGCCTTTCCTCGATTCTATTCTTGTCCACAAGGGGCGAAAACAGCCACCGTCTCAACCTTCTTCTTCCCATTGCAGTAACAGTTTCATCAAGTATCTCGAAGAGCGAACCCTTTCTTTCGAGCTTGAAGAGATTCAGGTTTTCGATAGTGGAAGCATCGAGCTGCATAGAGTCGGACTTTCTGATAACCCTTGGAAGCGAAAGATGTCTCATGGGACCGAGATTGATCGACTCAAGGTACTTGAACAGAGCTCCGAGAACCTCGATCTGAGTATCATCCAGTTCGAGATGATCGATAGCGACTATCGAATAGAACTCTTTGATGTAATTAATGCTCGAAGAAAGTGCAAAATGCCAGTCTTCGACTATCTCTACCATTGCAAACGATGCCGACGAAATCTCCTTCTTCAGGTTCTTCAGACTTTCCTTCAGTAGTATTTGAGACGGCCCGATAGCTGCGATAGAGTCCTTCAACGAGACGATGTCGTCGGCGCTTGAGAGGAGTACCTCGCCGGTAGATACGTCTGCCGTTGCCAGAACGAAGTTCTCTTCGGCTTTTCCAATAGAGACAATGTAGTTGTTTGCATTTTCGGGTAGTAACTCGTCTTCTACAAGAGTTCCAGGAGTAACTACCCTGGTAACCTCTCTCTTCACGAGTCCCTTCGCAAGCGCGGGATCCTCTGTCTGCTCGCAAATCGCAACCTTGTAACCCGCTTCCACAAGCTTCTTGAGATAGCCGTTAACTGAGTGGTAGGGGACGCCCGCCATCGGCACCCCGTTTCTTGAAGTTAGAACTATCTGCAGTTCATTTGAAACTAGCTTAGCATCATCGAGAAAAGTCTCGTAGAAGTCACCAAGCCTAAAAAGAACCAGACAATCCTTGTAATTTCTCTTGACTTCAAGGTATTGTTTCATCATCGGTGTCATTTCGGCCACTTTATCCACTCCGGATACATCAAAAGCCGGCGCTCAGCGCCGGCCGGTTAATCTCTCTCTATCATCCTTCTGCTTTTTCTTTCGTCTTTTGTTCGATTACCTTGTCTATCATCCCATACTCAACAGCTTCGGCAGAACTCATGAAGAAGTCTCTGTCGGCATCTTTCTCTATCTTCTTTATTGATTGTCCAGTGTGTTTGGCAAGGATTTTATTCAGTTCGTCCCTCAGGTAAAGAATCTCCTTCGCCCGGATTTCGATGTCTTTGGCTACTCCCTCTGCACCACCGAAAGGCTGGTGAATCATTACCCTTGAGTTAGGTAGCGCAAATCTCTTTCCCTTTGTTCCTCCGGCAAGCAATATCGCGCCCATCGAGGCTGCCATCCCAATGCAAATCGTAGAGATGTCGGGCTTTACATACTGCATTGTGTCGTATATCGCCAATCCGGAAGTTATCGAACCACCCGGGGTGTTTATGTATAGACTTATGTCCTTTTCGGGGTCTTGAGATTCAAGGAAGAGGAGTTGAGCCACGACTATATTTGAAACTTCATCATCGATGGGCCACCCGAGAAACACTATTCTTTCTGAAAGCAGTTTAGTGTAAATATCAAAGATTCTTTCACCCCTCCCTCTGTCTTCAACTACGTAAGGGACGAAAGGTGCCATGTTTATGTCCATAAAGCCTCCTAATTATTGAAGAGTTTTTCTATAATTCTCTTTGGCGGAAGAAAGGAGAAAATTACGTGACCGCTGTCTGTTATCAATACGGCCTTCGTTCTCTTTCCGAAAGTCAGGTTGACGATCTTGCCTGTCTCCATGCCGAGCTGCTTAAGACGACGAACAGCTGAGCTTTCGATAGGAAGAACGGCGAGAATCCTATCCCTTACAACAAAGGACTCGAAACCGACGTTGACAACGTGATCCACTTCTACTTTCCTCCTTTCAATAACAATGTTATTATAACATAATGGAGATACGGCGGAGGTGTTCCAGTGCTAGCTAACGATCAGGAAAGTCTCGTTGACACGGGGCGCATATACGTTAAGGCAGGAGATGGAGGAAATGGTTCAGTTTCCTTCAGAAGAGAGAAGTACATACCCTTTGGAGGTCCTGACGGCGGCGATGGCGGCAGGGGTGGCCATGTCTTTCTCAGATCGACCAATTCAATAAACACGCTCTATGAATTCAAACGCAAGAAGAAATTCATCGCTCAAAGCGGGGAGAGCGGTCACGGTTCAAATATGGCCGGAAAGAAGGGAAAGGATCTGGTTATAAGAGTGCCCGTTGGGACGATTGCATATGACGCGGAGAGTGGAGAGATCATTGCCGACCTTTGCAATCCCGGTCAAATCGTTGCGATTGCCAGAGGCGGAAAGGGTGGAAGGGGCAATGCGAGGTTCGTCTCTTCAACGAATCAGGCGCCCAAGGCAGCAGAAAACGGTGAACCTGGAGAGGAACTCTTTGTTCGGCTGGAGCTGAAGATTCTGGCTGATGTTGCACTGGTCGGGTTCCCAAACGTCGGAAAATCGACGCTCATTTCCGTTATGTCGAATGCTAGACCGAAGATAGCAAATTATCACTTTACAACCCTCTCGCCCAATCTCGGAGTTGTCATGGCAAATGACGAACAGGGATACATAGTGGCAGACGTTCCGGGTTTAATCAAAGGAGCACATCAGGGTGTCGGTCTCGGCCACAGCTTTTTGAGGCACATTGAGAGATGCAAGACTATAGTTCATCTCCTGGACATCTCTGAGAGCGAGGGAAGAGACTTCCTTCAGGATTATGACGATATTCGGTACGAGCTTGAATTCTACAAGAAGGAGCTGGCCGATAAGCCCGAGATAGTAGTTGCAAACAAGTGCGATCTTCTTCCTCAAGAAGAACGTGAAAACAAGCTGGAGATATTCAGGAAGAAGATCGGCAAAGATATTATTCCAATCTCGGCTGCTACTCGCGAGGGAGTCAATGCGTTGAAAGAGACGATCTGGAAAAACGTTGAAAGCGATCATTCCTACTTGTCGTCGATGAAGGTTGAAGAAGAGCTTCCATTGCCCCAGGTCGAACCGGTTGTGCTTACCGCTCCCTATCCGGAAGACTTCAGAGTTGAGAAAGATTCTGAAGGCAGATATGTTGTTCTTGGACCGGCCGTTGATTTCTACACGAGAAAAATCAGAGCTTTCAAATACAGGGACCGTTTCATAATGGACAAGCTGGAAAAGGGAGGACTCTCTTCAAAACTTAGGAATGCGGGGATTGAGGAAGGAGACACTGTAGTTATTGATGACAAAGAATATGTGTTCAAAGATTAAGATAGGCATCTTCGGAGGTTCTTTCGACCCGGTTCATATGGGACATGTGGCTGTAGCGACCCGGGCGATCGAGAAACTACGGCTTGAGAAGCTTTATGTTATTCCAGCGTACATTCCTCCTCACAAAGTTTCCAGCACGGTTGCACCATACGACCTGAGAAGATCTTGGCTCAAGAAGGTTTTCTGTGAAGTCGAGCAAGCGTGTGTGTCTGATTATGAAAGAGAAAGGGGAGGAATCTCTTATTCACTCTTCACGGTCAGGCACTTCGCAGAGGTTCACGGCTGTAAACCGTTTCTCGTTATCGGCGAGGACAGCTTAGTTACTCTGGAGAGTTGGTATGAATACAAAGCTCTACTGAACGAAGCGACAATAGTGGTTTATCCGAGAAGTGAAGGCAGTGTGGACTTGCCCTCCGTCGAGAAAGTTGTCTGGCTGGACGCACCTCGTTTCGACTTATCGTCGACTGAGATTCGGAAGAAGATTTTGGAAGGCAAGTCGATTGAAGGGTTGGTTCCCGATTCGATACTGGACGAGGTAACGACTTACTATGGATAAGCAAATCGGTCTCTCTCCCATGGCTGGATATACAGATGAGGTAATGAGGCAGCTTTCGCTCGAATGGGGAGCGGATTTTGTTTTCAGTGAGATGATTAGCGTAGAAGGTGTCCTAAGGGGATCGGGAAAAACAGACGAGATAATCCCGTCAGCCCCTACGAGAATACAGCTCTTTGGTTCATGCGTATCGAGAATGGCGAAGGCAGCCGCCCGGCTTAACGGCATAGCGACCTGGATCGATATTAACGCCGGCTGTCCTGTAAGAAAAGTAACGAGAAGAGGGGCAGGGAGCGCCTTGCTAAGAACACCTGAAAAAATCGCTGAGATGATTGTCGCCCTGAAAGAGACGGTCGATATTCCTGTTTCAGTCAAGATAAGACTCGGCATCGAAAACATCGAAACGGAAGCGATCATCTACCCGATATTGAAAGCAAAACCCAAAGCGGTCTTCATTCACGGCAGAACCGTATCGCAAGGCTATTCGGGGGCAGCAAATTGGAAAGAGATCGAGCGTCTCACCCAGATTCTTCATTCGGAAGGCATTCTCTCTTACGGTTCTGGCGATATGTATAGCCCTGAGGCGATCGCAAAGGCTTTGAGACAGTATTCGGTAGATGGCGTTGTCGTTGCGAGAGGAGCGATCGGCAATCCCTGGATCTTCAGACAGGCGAGAGACCTCATTGAGTTTGGCTCATACGATAATCTCACGCTTCCCGAAAGACTCAATTACTTTCTTATACACTTTGGAAGGCTTGCCGAGGCTGTTGGTGAAGAACAAGCCGTCAGAGATCTTAGGAGATCATTTGCAGGTTACACACGGAACATAAGGCATGCATCGAATCTCAGAAGTGAATACATGAAGTGCAACTCTCTCTCAGAAGTCAAGGAACTTTTCAGAAATTACATTCCAGAGCGGCAACTTTCCAAATATTGACTCCTTATTCAAGAAATTCAAATGCTTATTGTGTTTCAAGATCCGCTTAGCACCGCACGCTGCCCGCTTGCAAAGTCGGGATAAGGAGAATTTCACGAGGCAGTGGAGGTTTTCGCCTATGATGGGGCCACTTGCCCGGGAAGATGAATTCAAGGCATTCCTGTCGCGTTAAGTTCTAGAAATGGCGATACTCACTTACTGTCCGTTTTGAGAAAGCGAGAAGAACTCGGCGGTGAATACGGGTTGGCTGGAATGCGGCCCAAAGTCATCTGTGCTCTGTATTCGATCTGCCTGATAAAGGACTCCCTTGTTCTTAAGCAGCTGTTGTTAGTTTCTCGCTTCTAAACTTCAGCTCGGCTACGAGCATTTCGTTTCCTCGGGTTGTCTAATCGATCTCTCACAACTGATCGTATGCCGGACATCTTCCGAAAGAGTGTTAGTTGTCGAATACAAGCTTTACTAACCTCCAAGGTATGATTTTTTCACAAGGTCGTTGTTAAGCAATTCCTCTCCTTTCCCTTCAAGGACGACCCGTCCCGTTTCAAGTACGTAGGCATAATCGGCCAGCTTCAGTGCACCGAGGGCATTCTGCTCGATCAGGAGAATCGTCTTACCCTCTTCGTGAACTTTTCGAATTACCTTGAATACTTCGCCGACTATTACTGGAGCGAGTCCAAGCGATGGCTCGTCGAGCATAAGAAGATCCGGTCTAGACATCAGCGCCCTGCCTATGGCAAGCATCTGCTGCTCACCACCCGAGAGAGTTCCGCCCTTTTGATCCTTTCTCTCTCTCAGTATTGGAAAGAGAGTGTTCACCCATTCAAGATCCCTTTCGATTTCTTCAGAGTCTTTTCTTTGAAATGCCCCAAGCATAAGGTTCTCGATCACCGTGAGGTTCGGAAAGATTCTTCTTCCCTCAGGGACCAGAGTCATTCCTGCCCTCACGATTTCATTTGTGGACTTGTTTGTAATACTCCTTGACTTGAAGACTATCTCGCCATCTTTCACTTTCTTGAGGCCGCAGATGCTTCTCAGAGTTGTCGATTTTCCGGCCCCGTTCGCACCGATAAGCGCGACGATCTTCCCTTCCTCAACGTTGAAAGAGATTCCCTTCAGAGCATGGATGCCTCCGTAATACACGTTTAAGTTCTCTACCCTAAGCATACAAATCACCCGTTCCGAGATAGGCGGTTATTACATCAGGATTGTTCTGAATTTCCTCTGGAAGCCCCTTTGCGATAGTGACGCCGTGATCAAGGACGATAATCCGCTCGCATATGGTCATGACAAGGCTCATGTCGTGTTCAATCAACAGAATCGTCTGCTGAAAGTCCTTTCGAATTCTAAGGATCAGAGCCGCCAGGGCAAGCGTCTCTTCCGGGTTCATCCCCGCGGCCGGCTCGTCCAGCAATAACACTCTCGGTTGCGTCGCTAGAGCTCTGGCAATTTCGAGTTTTCTCTGAAGGCCGTAGGGAAGAGATCCGGCCAGGTCTCGCTCATACTTGTCTAGGCCAAGTGTCTTGAGCAGGGCTCTTGCCTTGCCGCGCATCTGCACTTCTTCACTCCTGTATCCCGGCAGCCCAAAGACGGCAGAAATAACAGAGGACTTCAGGCGCAGGTGGCAGGCCGTAAGCACATTCTCCAGAACTGTCAGCTCTCCGAAGAGACGGATGTTTTGGAATGTTCTAGCGATACCGGCTGCGGCGATTCTATCTGTCTTCATTCCGGTGATGTCTTTTCCGTCGAGGAGAATCCTGCCTTCGCTTACGTAATATGTATTTGTTATTAGATTGAACACAGTTGTCTTTCCGGCTCCATTAGGTCCTATAAGTCCTACCAGCTCTCCCTCCTGAAGATCGAGATTAAAATCCGAGACCGCAGTGAGTCCGCCGAATCTCTTAGTTACTTGTTCAAGTTTAAGCAGACTCATCTGCATTCCTCCCTCTTGATCTGAATATCCATTCCCATGTGAACTCTTTGTGGCCAAAAAGGCCTCTTCTGAAGAAGATCACAGTAATTACGAGGATCAGAGCAAAGATCAGCATCCTCATGCCGGAAATCCCGGGTATCGTGAAGCCAAATATCGTCATGGGCGATTCCACGAACCTGAGCAGTTCCATCAAGAAGGCAACCGAAATGCCCATCACAACACTTCCGGTTATGCTTCCAAGCCCTCCTAGAAGGACAATCATAACAATTTGAAAGGTCAAGGAGATGTTGAAAGAATTCGGATCGATTGTCATCAGCAGACTGCCGAGTAGTCCGCCTCCAATTCCAGCGAAGAAAGCGCCGATGACGAAGGCCATAGTTTTGTGTTTGAAGAGATTCACTCCCATTGCTTCCGCCGCAACTTCATCCTCTCTTATTGACTTCAGCGCTCGACCGTAGCTACTGTCCACCAGCTTCTTTATGAAGAAGATCGTGAACAATGCCCAACCCCAGCTCCAGTAAAGATTTGTATAGGTGGGAAGTCCTTTCAGGCCCAGTGGTCCGTTAGTAACACTCTGGAGGTTGTTGAGTATTACGCGAATTATCTCTGCAAAGCCATAGGTTACTATGGCAAGATAATCTCCTCCGACTCGAAGGCACGGAGCTCCAACAGCGAAGCCCGCAATGGCCGCAACAGCACCGCCAACAAGTAGTGCAAAGAAGAAGGGAATCTCTATTTCGCTTAACGGCCATATTATCGGTTGTATGAAGAAGTTCATTGCCTTTAGAGATGGCGACATGTACAGTAACGCCGAGGCGTATGCGCCAAGAGCCATGAAACCCGCGTGGCCCAAAGAGAACTGACCGGTAAAGCCGTTTATAAGGTTGAGACTGACTCCCAGTATCACGTAGATAGCCGCAACATTCAAGATTCTCTTGATGAAAGCATCGATATAGTTCTCGGCAAGCCAGAGCAACATAATGAAGATCAGAAGACTAACTATGGTTAAGACCAACTTCATTCTGCGATCCATATAACTCACCTACTTGTCTTCTCGCCGAACAAACCCGTTGGCTTCACAAGAAGAATCATGACGAGAAGAACGAAGATTATAGCGTCTCTGTAACCTGCCGCCTCGGGGAAAAAGGCGACCAGCAGAATCGTAACCATGCCAAGCATTAATCCACCGACAAGAGCACCCACAATACTTCCAATTCCTCCGATTATCGCTGCAGTGAAGGCCCTCCAGCCAGGGAAGACTCCCATGAAAGGCCATATCTGTGGGTATCTGAGAGCCCAGAGAATTGCACTAAGTGCCGCGAGTGCCGAACCTATCGCAAATGTGAATGCGATTGTTCTGTCTACGTTTATTCCCATTAGCTTGGCTGTCTCAAAGTCTACAGATAGGGCTCTCATAGCCAATCCCATTTTCGTACGCTTGACCAGAAATGTTAGCAGAAGGAGTACTACTATTGAAACCACAATAGTAGTTATGGTTATCGCCTGAATTCTGACTCCACCGATAATGAATGTCCTGGTCAGTGATGGAGGCACATAGAAGGCCTTCTGCCTTCCGCCGAAGACAACCGTGGCAATGTTCTGGAGAAGAAAGGACATACCTATTGCAGCACAGAGCGATGAGATTCTTGGCGCGTCTCTCAATGGTCTATATGCAACACGCTCTATCCCGACTCCCAGCAAGATAGTCGCGATTATACCGAACAGAACCGCCAGCCACCAGGGCATCATGAACAAAGTGAAGCCGTAGAAGACAAAGAAGGTAGCCATCATGAATACATCTCCGTGAGCAAAGTTAACGAGCTTGACTACTCCATAGACGAGAGTGTAGCCGATAGCTATAAGTCCGAATATGAAACCCAATGAGATTCCGTTAACAAGGTGCTGCAAAAAAACGCTAGAGCTCATCCTGCCACCACCTTTAGCTTAGCTGCCGCCCTTAGTAAGGACGCAGGCATTGGCCTGCGTCCGATACCTCCGATACCTGGAAAATCAATGTCTTGGCCTCATCTATTGGACTGGTTTTACAACACTTACAAACTTGAAGACTCCATCCTCGACTTTTCTAACAATCGCATCCTTAACCGCGTCGCCGTTCTCGTCTATTGTTATGTACCCCGTCACTCCTTCGAAATTCACAGTTGCGCTCAGAGCGTTCTTAATATCCTCAGGAACAGCCGAATTCGCCCTGATAATAGCGTCTACAGCCAGCATGAACGCATCGTATCCCAGAGCGGAAAAGGCGCTCGGTTCGACTCCGTACTTGGCCTTGAAAGCTTCTATGAACTCGGCGGCTTTTGGCGTCGGTGCTACTGCTACGTCGAAGTGTGTGCTGAAGTAGCTGCCTTCGACGGCTGCACCGCCAACCTGCAGGAATTCGGGGACTTCCCAAGTATCTCCGCCCAAGAACTGAGACTCAATTCCCAGTTCGCGAGCCTGCTTAATGATGAGCGCCGCCTCTCCATAAGAAGCAGCAGGTATGAAGATTACATCTGGGTTTTTACCCTGGGCGTATGCCAGTTGAGCAGTGAAGTCCTGGTCACCCGTCTGATAAGAGATGACACCGCTGATCGATTTGTTGTCTCCAGTAAGTGCCTTGAAGGAATTCTGGAAGTAGTGCGAGAGTCCAACCGAATAGTCTGAAGCGATGTCCTGAATGATCACAGCCGTCTTCGCGTTGAGTTCATCAACAGCGAATTTCGCCATTACGCTTCCCTGGAATGGGTCAATGAAACAGACCCTAAAAACATAAGGCTTCCCTAAAGTAACCAGCGGGTTGGTCGGTGAACATCCTATCATCGGTACCTTTGCAGCATTTGCCACTTCACTGCCGGGTATTGCAACGGCACTTCCGTAACTACCGATGATTACCGATGCCTTGTTGAACTGGATCAGCCTTGAGACGGCGTTTGATGCTTCCACCTTCTCACTCTTGTTGTCGACAAGAACCAGCTCGATCGGTCGGCCAAGAACTTCTTTTACCTGCTCGGCGGCGAGAGTAACGCCTTCCATGGTAAGCTGGCCTCCGGCTGCGTAAGGCCCAGTCATAGGTTCGAAGACGCCAATAACGATCGGGTCAACTGCAAACAACACAAATCCCAGAAGCAGAACTACGGCTAGAACGAGAATTTTCTTCACTTGCCTCACCTCCACAATTATGATCGTCTAGAGCCGAAGCTACCCCAGAATAATCAATAGTTACTCAAAGCACAGCTTAAGCATTAACATATTAGACTTGTCAGCTATGCAGAATGAGAGTAACAAATGGGTGCGAATCAAGACTGCAGCAGTGGGCTTCATCACAAACCGGTACCCGATCACTAACTCAGGACAGAGTAGGGCATGTAATACTCATTAGATTAAAATAAAACATAACACTGCACTACTCGAAATGATAATACCATGTGAAGTAATAATGGCCTCTTCTCAAAAAACGCCTTTATTGGTCAATTGGAGCGAAGAAACCTGATAATCGGTTTCTATCTATCTGGAAACCAAAGACAAGCAGTCACAGATCACTAACGTTTTTGTTATGAATCGAGTAAGATAAAGAATTGGGAGAGATTGTTCCGTACTCTTTTTTTGAAGACTGCCGGCAAATAGTTTCAACAGTCCCTGAACAGAGTTCACTATGATAATGATCGGTCTATTGTCCTTTGTGTTTTTGTCCGGCCTCTTCATGTGGAAGCCATGTTCTCTCATGTTTTCTATTCGGTACGCTATAAGAAGGATTAAACAAGTCGAGCGCCGTCAACATCATCAATTGGTTTTAGATGACCGGCGGTGAGTTTTCTGAAACCCAAACCTTAACTTACAATTGGAATGTAGAGTTTTGAATGAAAGGAGGGAATTTTGTTGGAATCGGATACTATGGTTGCAATATTGAAGGAAAGGCGGGAGCCGGGCCTGACGCTGAAAAGGGTTCCGGTCCCGCGTGAACTCGGTCCGCACGACGTACTTGTGAAGGTCAAGCGCGCTTCCATTTGCGGGACCGATCTTCATATTTACGACTGGGACAAATGGTCGCAGGAGAGAATCAGGCCGCCTCAGATAGGAGGGCATGAATTTACCGGAGAGGTCGTAGACATTGGCGGAGAGGTCTCATCAGTTTCTGTCGGGGATTCTGTAGTCTCGGAAACCCATATTCCTTGCCAGAAATGTCTTCAATGTAAGACCGGGAAGATGCATATCTGCAAAGACATGGAGATCCTCGGTGTTCATAGAGATGGGGTATTCGCAGAATATGTTAGGGTACCGGAAGTGGTTTTGTGGAAAGTCGATCCTTCGATTCCTCTGGAGTATGCATCGATTATGGAACCATTTGGAAACGCAATCCACACTGCGCTGGTAACGGATCTCACTGGAAAGAATGTCTTGATCACCGGTGCCGGACCGATAGGCGTTATGGCAGTTGCAGTGGCGAAGGTTTCCGGAGCGGCACAGGTTATTGTGACGGAGATAAAAGAGTTTAGAAAGGGCCTGGCAAGAAAGATGGGAGCTGACACAATAATCGATCCCACAAAGGAAGACGTCCCTTCGAGAGTCAGGTCGATAACCGAAGAAAACGGAGCAGATGTTTTTCTGGAGATGTCCGGCAATTCAACCGCCTTTGAGCAGGGACTTCGAAGTCTTACGAACGGAGGCGTTGTCTCGCTGCTAGGGGTCTTTCCAGGTGATGTGTCATTTGATATAAACGGCCTGTTCACTTTCAAGGGCTTAACTATGTACGGCATAACAGGAAGAAAGATGTTTGAGACCTGGCAGGTGGCGACTCAATTGCTCAAGAACAAGAGGATCGACCTTTCTCCGGTTGTCACACATATTCTTCCGGCCGAGAGATTCGAAGAGGGATTCGACGCGATGAAGAAGGGAATTTCTGGAAAAGTTGTCCTCGAATTCTGATTGGTTTTACGGAGGTGTTTAGATGTTTGACTTTAATGTACTCAAGCAGGAGATGGAAGAGCTAGAAGAAAAGGGTTTGCTGGTGAAGATCAGAACACTGGAATCTCCTCAGGGCGCCTGGCTGAATATCGAGGGGAAAAAGGTCCTCAACATGTGCTCAAACAACTATCTCGGGCTATGTTTTGATGAAGAGCTTAAGGAAGCCGCGATCGACGGTGTCAGAAAATGGGGTGTCGGGCCTGGAGCTGTAAGATCGATCGCCGGGACACTTCAATTGCACAATGACCTTGAAAAGGAGCTTGCGGCTTTCAAGAGAGTTGAATCTACACTAGTCGTCCAATCCGGTTTTAATGCAAACCAGGCGGTGATTGCCCCGATCGTATCCGAAGAAGATGCGATTCTCTCTGACGAACTTAACCACGCCAGCATAATCGATGGAGTAAGGCTTGCAAAGGCCAAAAGATATGTATGGAAACATAAAGATGTAAATGATCTGGAGACTCAACTGAAAAAGGCCGAGTCCGATGGGGCAAGGAGAAAGCTAGTAATAACTGACGGCGTCTTTTCGATGGACGGTGATCTTGCTCCGCTGCCTGCAATCGTCGAAAAGACGAACAAATACGGTGCGATTCTGATGGTTGACGATGCTCACGGCGAAGGCGTCCTTGGGAGCCACGGGAGAGGAATAGTCGACCACTTCGGATTGCATGAAAGCGTGGATATTGAAGTCGGAACTCTTTCTAAGGCCTTTGGTATAGTCGGAGGATTCGTTGCTGGCAAGAAGACTCTGATCGATTACCTGAAGCAGAAGGCGCGCCCGTTTCTCTTCAGTTCATCCCTCTCTCCGGCCGAAACCGCTGCGGCAATAGCGGCCGTCAGGAAACTCTCTTCATCCGATGAGTTGGTCAGGACTCTCTGGAATAACGCGGATTACTTCAAGGACCAGCTGAAAGCGTTGGGGTTTGATACGGGGCATACCGAGACACCCATAACTCCTGTGATGCTCTACGATGCAAAGCTTTCCGCAGCGTTTTCCAGGAGGCTCTTTGAAGAAGGGATATTCGCAAGTTCTATCGGTTTTCCTACTGTCCCGAAAGGAAAGGCAAGAATAAGAGTCATGATAAGTGCCGCTCACTCAAGAAAGGATCTCGATTTTGCGGTTTCAAAGTTCGAGATGATCGGGAAGGAACTCGCTGTCATAAAGTAAAAACCTTTCCTTCACCGAAACTGAATATAATGGTCTTGTTGCGGCGGCGGATGCCGCTGCTTTTCGTGGAGGTGTGGCCGTTGTTTATAGCCTTACTGATGCTAGCCGCAGGTTTTATTTTGCTGATCAAGGGAGCCGATTTTCTTATAGATGGATCTGTGGCGATTGCCAAGAATCTCGGGATTTCTGAATTGCTTATCGGACTGACTATTGTTGCTCTAGGAACTTCCGCGCCGGAGCTTGCGGTGAGCGTTCAGGCAGCCGTCAAGGGCTCCGGAATCGCTCTCGGTAACGTTCTCGGATCTAATATCGCCAACATCGCGCTAATCCTCGGAGTCGCGGCTTTCTTGACGCCTCTTGG
Organism: Mesotoga sp. UBA5847; assembly: GCF_002432735.1. Lineage (NCBI taxonomy): Bacteria > Thermotogati > Thermotogota > Thermotogae > Kosmotogales > Kosmotogaceae > Mesotoga > Mesotoga sp. UBA5847. Next base: position 33,160 of record NZ_DJGL01000012.1, read on the forward strand.
CGTAAGCAAGACAACTATGAGCTATGAAATACCATTTGTGATATTGATCACTGTTGCAAGCGGAGCATTGATACTTGGAAATGGCAACGGTCTTCAGCGAAGCGACGGAATAGTGTTGACTACTTTCTTTGTCATCTTTATGATGTATGTGTTCGCAATGGCGAAGAGAGACAGAAAGATCTCCGACATTGTTGAAGTAGAAGGAAAGAGAGACATAGAGCTCTTTGAGAAGTATCCGGTACTTGCCTGGCTGGCAACTATCGGGGGAACGGCCGGTGTAATTATCGGAGGTAATCTTGTGGTTAACGGGGGATCGTCGATAGCTCGCGTTTTCGGAGTCAGCGATATGGTTATAGGAACGACTATTGTTGCCTTTGGGACGTCTCTTCCGGAGCTTGTAACCACTGTTGCGGCGGGGAAGAAGAACCGCAGTGATCTCGCCATAGGAAATGTGGTGGGATCGAATATCTTCAACTTGCTTCTTGTTCTGGGAGTTTCGGCAACGATATCGCCTATATTGGCCCACAGGTCTCTCGTTGTCGAAATCTCTTTTGCACTGGGACTCTCCATAGTTCTGCCGTTGCTTCTGCTCAGAACAAAAAGACTTGACAGGCCAAAAGGTGTTCTGCTGATGATTATCTACTGTGCATTCATCGTATCGACAATAATTAGCGGCTGATGAAGGGCTGCTGAGAGATTTACATACATGATGCGAGGTGCGACCAATCCCGACAACTGCAGACAAGACCAGAAGCGAGAAGACTCTCTAGGACGCTAGCCCTATATGAAGAAGATAGTGGAATTCCATGCGGAACTCGTGGTTCTCGATATCTCTATTTGTGTAGCAGGCAGTGTCGAACCCGGTCAGCTCGAATCCATACTTGAGGTAGAAAGAGATCGCGGGAAAGTTGCTGCTTTGAGTTTCCAGTACTAGACGTCTCAATCCCTTTTCTTCTATTTTGCGGTATTCATAAGTTCCGTGCCAACGCCTGTCCGTCTATACTCCTTCCAGACAAGGATGTCCCAGATACGGAGAGAATCGTTCCATTCTCGGAAAGAGCAAAAGCCCCAGCTCCTTACCGTTTTCGTGAGCGCTTAAACAATGGGCGACGCCTTGAATGGTTCTTTTATATTGTGGGCAAAG
>NZ_DJGL01000012.1:34339-78339 GCF_002432735.1 Mesotoga sp. UBA5847
CGTTCTATTGAAAGGTCAAAGTATCTATCACTTGAATACTCATACCTTACAACTCTCCCGGAGAGTGATTAGGGATTGACTTCTCTTATTTCCATCTCTCCGCACTCCTCCCCATTTGCAAAATCTCTGGCCGGACAAAACGGAATTCATTTGACCATTAAGGACTTGCCAATCGTCGAAAGGTCAGTAGGGGAATACTCTTCTTCTATCCGTCGGCAGCGGCGGGTCTTCGATAGTGGCCTTTGCCAGTTCTGCAAAGTTCTTTATGAGCTTCCAGCCTGGCGGGTTACCGAGGAAACCTGCCTGGGTTTCCGGATGAAATTGAACGCTGTAGATCTCCTTTTCTTTGTGTTTGATCATTTGAATAGGGGTTACGTTCCCCCTAGCAAAGAGTTCGAATTGATCTGGAATCGAGGCGACGGCGTAGGCATGATTCTCCCATACGAGAAGGCTTCCGTCAAAGCCCTCGAGAACCCTGTCCTCTTTCACAAAACTTACTTCGTGCCAGCGGCGCTCCTCACTGTAATATAGAACGGAACCGTACACTCTCGAGACTATCTGATGACCCAGACAAATACCAAGTATCGGGACTTCGCCCCTCAGTATTATTTCTCCGCCCTGATAGACCTTATTGTTCCAGTCGATGTAGTTCCTCATTGAATCGCCGCCTGCAATAATAACGCCTGCGTATTCGTTTTCATCTTCGGGAAGCTCATCGTTGAATATCTTGAAGATCCTGTACCTGATACCCTGTTCCGCAAGCGAACGCTCTATCGGTGATAGCTTGGCTTCATATGCCGGGTCGTTCAGAAAGAGGGCAACGACTCCTCTATTATCGTACGAAGCAGTAAGCATAGTTGGAAAGGAACATGCAAAGATAACCAGTGCAAACAAACGTATAATTGACTGTGCAGTCTCTTCCTTCATTGACTCTTGACACCTCTCACAGCGAATGATAAACTACTATTTGTGCGATGCCGGGGTGGTGAAATTGGCAGACACGCATGATTCAGGTTCATGTGGGCATACCGCCTGTGCGGGTTCAAGTCCCGCCCCCGGCACCAAGAATTCCACGAGAGGACGAATAATCGTCCTCTTTTTTCTGGAATTACCGTGCAATTAGAACTTTTCATCGATAGTTCCTTCTATGAAAACCAATCTACTTATAGACCGGCCCTCTTAAATAGAAGTTCTCTTACACTTGAAAACTCCGTTCCAAAATAGCGATCCTCTCTGTGATCGGGAACGATGCCTGCAATCTCTTCAAACAGCTGCTCTATAACAGAACCGGACTTCCTGGGATGTCGAAACGACAGAGCTCTGAATGCGAGAAGCGCCTCAATAGAGATAAGGGTCGCAACGTTGTCCAGTATCGACCAGAGTTTTCTTGCTCCCCAGGCTCCCATGCTCACATGGTCTTCCTGAAACCCGGATGTGGGAATCGAGTCGGCAGAGGCCGGATGCGCAAGGGTCTTGTTCTCTGAAGCCAGTGCGGCAGCCGTGTACTGCCAGATCATGTATCCGGAATTGAGACCTTCTTCTCCGTTTGTCAGAAAGGCGGGCAGATCATTTAGCTTTGGATTTACGAGTCTGTCTATTCTTCTCTCAATCATATTACCGAGGTCTGTAAGAGCTATTGAGAGGAAGTCTGCCACTAGAGCTACGGGCTCCCCGTGGAAGTTGCCTCCGGAAATCGCGTCCCCGTTTTCGAATATCAAAGGATTATCGGTCGCCGAGTTGATCTCGGTCTCAAGGACGGTTTCTGCGTATTCGATGGTATCCTTCACCGCTCCGTAAACCTGAGGGATAGTCCTGAGCGTGTATGCGTCCTGAACTCTATCGCAATCGAGATGAGAAGTCCTTATCTCACTTCCCTCGAGAGACTCTCTAAGCTTTTTCGCAACATATGTCTGACCGCGATGAGGTCTTGCTTTGTGAACTCTCTCGTCAAATGGAGAGGTACTGCCCATCAGCGCATCGACGGACATCGCAGCTACAAGGATAGCTTGATCGAGTAGCCTCGACGCAGTATAGGTTGAGCACCCGGCCAATCCGGCCATCAGGGCGGTTCCATTCAGAAGGCTGAGGCCTTCTTTGGCCTTCAAAACAAGCGGTTCAAGGCATTTGCTGGCAAGAGCCTGCGAGGAAGAAACGAGCTTTCCGTCAACGAGGCAGTCCCCCTCACCAATAAGCGTCATCGCTATATGTGCCAAAGGGGCAAGATCGCCGCTCGCTCCAACGGAACCCTTTGCCGGGACAATCGGTACGATTCCATTATTTAGCAGATCGAGAATTCTCTGAACCACACACTTTCTAACTCCTGAATAGCCCTTCAGGAGTGAATTGGCTCTAACCAACATTATCGCTCTGACATGTTCTTCTTTCAGTGGTTCGCCCACTCCGGCCGCGTGAGAGAGAACGATATTTCTCTGCAGTGCGTCCAGGTCTTCCGGGGAGATCCGATGATCGGCCATAACTCCAAATCCCGTATTCACGCCGTAAATCGTCTTCTTCATGCTATTCGTTTCCAGAGATTCTCTTCTTTCATCGAGGAGTTTGGCAGAGAGTTCATTGATTGAGCAGAACTCATTTCCGAATGCTACATTGTAGAGACCAGAGAGTGTCAAATGTTCTCCATCGATTTGCACCTACCCACCTCCAGAGAGAGTTATCAAAATTGAAGAGTATGTTCGATCTTTCATCATCAGGCAGTCTCCATCAGAAAAAGACTTACCACAATCGCTCTATCTAACCCACTCGAGGCCCGGAATTTCGACCTTCTTCTCGAGTATGCTGAAAAGCTTTGTGAAGAAGAGAACCACAACGAGATAAATAACGCCAACCACGAGATAGACTTCGAAAAACTGGAAGTTTCTAGAAGCTATGAACTTTGCCTGGGCCATAAGTTCCGGTGCTCCAACTATATAGGCTAGAGAGGTGTATTTCAGGAGGTATATGAACTCATTTGTCCACGCCGGGATAACTCTTCTAAACGCTTGGGGCATAATAATCTGCATTATCGCCTGCCACTTTGTCATTCCAAGGGATCTTGCGGCTTTCATCTGGTTCCCCGCAATGGACTGAATAGAGCCTCGCAAATACTCTGCTTGATAACATCCGCTGTTTATTGCGAAACCGATTATCGCCGCGGTGAAAGGCGTTAGGTTCATTCCAAGGGGCGGAAGGCCGTAGTACAGAATAAACAGCTGAACAAGCAGCGGAGTTCCCCTGATCACTTCAATAATCGCCGTAGAAATAGCATAGAAGAACTTGTTTCCATATACTCTTGCGATTGCAAGAATCACCCCAATTACAAAGCCTATGACCACGGCTATAAGAGTCATTTCCAGCGTTACGCCGAGCCCTTCAAGGAGTTTTGGCCAGTGGTTGACAACGATCTTCCAGATTCTCTCCAATTCATTCACTCCCCGTACAGCTCGTTGAGCTTAAAGAGGAATTCCTTTGTGCGAGGGTTCTTGGGGTTCTTGAACATCTCTTCCGGAGAACTCTGCTCGACTATGTGACCGTGCTCCATGAAGATGATCTCGTCCGAAACGGTTCTGGCAAATCCCATTTCGTGAGTGACTACCAGCATCGTCATGCCGCTTTCAGCCAGATTCTTCATGACTGAGAGGACCTCGCCGATCAGTTCTGGATCGAGTGCAGAAGTCGGTTCGTCGAAGAGGATAATCTTCGGTTGCATGGCAAGCGCACGTGCTATCCCGACTCTCTGCTTCTGACCGCCAGAGAGCTGAGCAGGATACAACTTCGCTTCCTTCTCGAGCCCAACTCTTTTCAGCTCCTCCATTGCAAGGTCCTTTGCTGCGCTCTTTTCCATCTTCTTGACTTTTGTCAGGCCGACCATAACGTTTCTGAGAGCTGTAAGATGATTGAACAAGCCGAAATCCTGGAACACAAACCCTATCTCCTGACGAATCTTGTTTATGTTCTTTGCAGAAGTGATCTCTTCATTTTCAAGCCAAATTCTGCCGTCGTTTGGAGAGACTAGCATGTTGATACAGGCCAGGAGAGTGCTCTTTCCGGTTCCGCTCGGGCCGATTATCACTTTGGTCTCTCCCTCTTTCATTTCGAAAGATACACCCTTAAGGACTTCATTATCGCCAAAGGATTTCTTCAGGTTCTCGACTCTTAGCACGACTTTATCGTTGGTCATCTTACCGTCTCCTTTATATCGAATCCGGGTACTGCAAGGCGTTTTTCCACGCTTCCCAAACTCTTGTTAATAACGATCGTAACGACGAAGTACATTGCGGCCACTGTGAGGTAGATCAACATGGGCTCATACTTCGTGGCAATAATGTATCCTCCCTGACGGAGAAGCTCTGTAACTCCTAGAGCGTATGCCAGCGAGGAGTCCTTCAGTACGATGGTGAACTCGTTTGTCCAGGGTGGAAGAGCGATCCTCACAGCCTGGGGAAGTACGACATTGATGAATCCATTAAAATTGGTCATTCCCAATGATCTCGCAGCTCTCATCTGAGTAGAACTTACGGAGTTTATAGCTCCCCTGAAGATCTGGGACTGATAGGCAGATGATCGGAAGCCAAGCCCGATTACGACCGCGGCAAAGGGAGAGAATCTTATTCCAATTCTAGGAAATCCGTAGAATATGAGAAAGAGGATCACAAGTTCAGGGATGCTCCGCAGAACCTTTTCGTAGACCGCGATGAATACCTTAAGCCATTTATTGCCGTACACTTGACCAAAAGAAATGGGGAGGGCCAGAATCAGGCCCAACCCCAGAGTTAGAAACGTTATTTGAAGTGTTACCCACAATCCTCTCAGAAGTGCGGGCAAAGAATCGACTATTAATCCGAGTTTATCTATGGCTACCTCCGCCCTTCAATCAGAAGTGCTTTAGATTAAGTTCGTTCAGTTTTCCGGATTCTTCGAGCCTGGAAATCCCTTCGTTGATAAGCTCAAGAAGCTCCTTGTTAGCCTTGTTTACTGCTATTCCGTAATCCTCGTAAGTCTTGATTATAGCCACGATTTTCACTGGTCTGACCTCAGCGAAGCTTTCAGCAACCGGTGCGTCCAGAACTATCGCATCTACATTCCTGTTTACAAGGTCAGTCATGGCGAGAACGTAAGTGTCGTACCTCTTGAAATCGCCTGTGAGGATCTTCGTTTCAACAAGATTTTCCTCTACCCAGATGTCTCCGGTCGTACCTGTCTGTACCCCTATGTTATGTTTGCCAAACAACACAGTGACGCTCATTTCGCTGTCTTCTCGAACGACTACGCTCTGATCTGCTGTCCAGTATGGCTTCGAGAAAGAGACAACCTCTTCTCTTTCATCTGTAATAGTCATTCCGGAGATAACGATATCGAGGTTTCCCGACACGAGCGCGGCAATAAGTGAATCAAAGCTCATATCTCTGATCTCGACTTCAAAGCCCATCTCCTCTGCAATAGCGTTGATTAGGTCGATGTCGAAGCCTACAAACACCCCGTTTTCCACAGACTCGAAAGGCGGAAAGTCAGCGCTCGTTCCGACAACGTATTTTGCTCCAAAGGCAAAGCCTCCCAAAATCACCAGAGCAAGCATTACTAGCAATGTTTTCTTCATGATACCCCTCCTTAAACTGAAGATGAATTGATTGTATATCCATTAGCTTTCAATACTGAGAACCTGACTTTCTTCTTGCGCTATGGGTTCAATACGAAATAGAACCACCGCAGTTGAAAATCGATCGCCCGGGCTTTCAAAATCCGTTTTCGAGCTCGACTGTTGTCATCAACGGGTACCGAAACGGTGCCGAAAATCAGAGTGCGCAGCGGATCGCTCATTGATATTATACTCTTTAGCAACACTTGAGCCAAAAAACAGCTGTTAATATAGAGATGGTGATTATCATGAAATTAGGTATAGCATTGAGCGGGGGTGTCGACAGTGCCGTCGCGGCCGCTCGGTTAATTAGACAGGGAAACGATGTAATTGGTTATCACATGATCGTTATTCCGGGCAGTTCACTCGATAACCCGGCTGTACAAGAGGCAAAAGGCGTTGCCGAACACCTCGGAATAGAGCTGGTGATCGTGGATCTAAGAGAAGAATTCGAATCGATTCTCGAATACTTTGTTTGTTCGTATATGAGGGGAGAGACGCCCAATCCGTGCGTGGTTTGCAACGATTCGATAAAATTCGGGTTGCTGCTGGAGAAAATGAGCTCGTTTGGAGTTGAAAAGATAGCGACCGGCCATTACGCGAGATTGGTCGCGCACGATAATGAGTTATTCATTGCGAGAGCTCTTGATAATTCAAAGGATCAGTCGTATTTCCTCTCGCGAATCAGGAAGAGCAAGCTCGGGAGAATTCTCTTCCCTCTAGGCGACACGACAAAAGTGGAAGTGAGGCAAGAAGCCAGTCGGCTTTCTCTTCCCGTTCATTCAAAGAAGGACTCTCAGGAGATTTGTTTCATACCTCACGGGGATTACAGAAGCTTTCTCAAGTCTCGTGGCGTGAAGGATGAACCGGGGCCTATTGAGGATGAAATGGGTAATCTTCTGGGAAGACACACCGGGCTTTTCGGCTATACGATTGGGCAGCGAAAGGGGATCGGCATTTCGAGCGAGGGACGCTATTACGTGAAGAGGCTCGATACTGATAAGAACAGGCTTGTCCTCTCACAGAGGGAGAGATTAGTGTCCTACTCTCTCACGGGAAGAGATCTTAATTGGTTTGTTGATCCGGCTGAAGCGTTTGATTGCGAGTGCAAGATTCGGAGCTCGATGAGGTCCGTTTCTGCAAGAGTATTCTTAATCGGTGACGATAGAGTCAGGGTAGACTTCCCCGAAGGAGTTTGGGCGGTTACACCGGGACAGCTTGCGGTATTCTATGTCGATGATTTAGTAGCCGGCAGCGCCTTTATTGAAGGAAATAGCGTTCTTGAAAGTGAAGACGACACGTGATAGAATTCTCGAGACAGGAAGTAGTTCAGTTGGTAGAACGCTGGTTTCGGGAACCAGAGGTCCGGGGTTCAAGTCCCCGCTTCCTGACCAGAGCAGGCCCATCGGGGTCTGTTTCTTTTTTGTGAGGACCAGGGGCAATCTCCTTACTCTCCAGATGATCGTTTGTTTGAGTTGATCTGCTAGAATGTTCTTACAGAGAGTAGTTCTCTTTGTCTTCTCCTCTGATCGATCGATCTGGAGGTGGAACAAATGAAAAGGATAGTGTTCCTATTTCTGTTATTCTCTCTTCTCTTAACCCCAACTGCTTATTCGAGAACACTTGAATTCAAAAGCTGGCAAATATGGGATTTCAGCTACAACGGCATTCATCAGGTTTGTTGCTCTGTCAGCGCCAAAGACGGCGATGTTCCGGTTACGGGACTCTCAATCGAAGACTTCGCAATAACCGAGACTCTCGTTGACGAGTTTGGGAATGTCTTGTCAAAAGCCGAAATTGCTCCGTATCAGAGAGAAGACCAGTTTGGTGGCATCGGATTCTGGGAAAGATCAGTATCTTCCTCGAAAATCGACCTGGTCTTCCTGATCGATAAGACGGGCTCAATGGCGGGTCAAATCGAGTCGATCAAGTCAGAACTGAAGGAATTCGTGAATCGACTCGAAGACGATTCATGTGATTTCAGGGTGGCGGTTTTGCTCTTTGAAGCATCGTCACTGGAAGAGCCTGGAAGAAAATCACCGGACCATCCGTTCCATGGAGTTATGGAAAGGGACGAACTCCTTCTCGCTATCGAGGAAATCGAAACGGCCGGCGAATGGCACATAAACACCTGGAGTTATGACGCAATACTCTTTGGCAGTCAGCTTGACTTCAGAGAAGATTCAAGGGCAGTTATCGTTGTGATTACCGGAAGTGCCGTAAAGCCCCTTGCTTCAGCTATGGGGATATAAGGCACAACCGATTAGAAAACTGAAGTTTTTCAATCGGCTTAATTCTTCTATTGGTATTAGATAGTGTAATATGGTCTAGTACATGTATGAACACTAAATTTAAGTCGAACAACAATGTTGTACACTCTTGCAAGTACCATATAGTCTGGTGCCCTAAATATCGTAGGAAAGTTTTGGTTGGTGATGTAGAACTACGATTAGAGGAGTTGATTGTAAGTATCTGTGCCGAACGTCAAGCAGAAATCATCGAAATGGAAATCATGCCTGACCATGTTCACTTGCTTGTCGAAGTAGACCCGCAATATGGAGTCCATAAACTTATTAAAGCAATTAAAGGACATACTTCACGGATACTCAGGCAAGAATTTAAACACCTGACGACGAAATTGCCTACACTTTGGACAAACAGTTATTTTGCTGCTACAGTAGGCGGTGCGCCACTTTCCGCAATTAAACAGTATATCGAAAGCCAAAAAACTTCGCAAAGGGGGTGAAAAAGTGCAAATCACCGTCAAAATTAAATTAGAGCCGACTAGAGAACAGGATACTCTTCTTCAAGCAACAACTCAAGAAACTCCTATCCTGGAGTTCCCCCTTTTGGCAACGAACTCTCCTGGCTAAATTTCAGATCGTCTCAATCCGCTTCCAGACGAGGCAAGTGAACAACTGAAGTTATGTGGCCTCTCGCTTTGCTTTTTTTTGTTTCCTCCAAAGTGCCGTGGAGAGGTTCGCATCGATTCGATGGAGGCCCGCGTTATGTGGAGCTTTCGAAAACAGGCTTATATCGAGGTCCTTAAAGTTTCTTGGCAGTCCTAGTGTTCGTCTGAGCAAATGAACACGCCAAAGGCAGCTTACTGTTTTCGAGGAAGGTTCTGAGCTCAGACTATTGGTTCATGCCGGCGGAATTACTCCGATCGAAGTCAATGGAAGCGGTGCTTTGTGACAGTGACTCGATTCGGAGGTCTTTTCATATGCTAATATTTACAGAGGAGGGAGAAAATGAGAAGGACCTTAATTTTGATTGTCTTGCTTGCCGGAGTGTTTGTATGTGCAAGTTATTCGATTTCCGAATTGGAGAGATTTCACAAAGAAGACCCACAAAACATCGATCTTGCCATCGAGCTGGGAATTGCTTACCACGATGCCGGTCTGGAAGGTGACAAAGATTCCGTCACGAAGGCTATCAGAATCCTCGAAGATGTTCTCAAAAGAAGAGACCTGGGACTGGCCAGAGCTTATCTTGGGTCCTCATTCCTCCTCAGAGCGAGAGATGACTGGAACCCCTTTGGAAAGCTGTTGAATCTGAACCAGGGGATCGATCACCTGGATAGGGCAGTGGAAGGGAATCCTGACGATATCTTAATAAGAGTCATAAGGGCTAACGCTTACGCGAATATACCGGCTTTTTTCGGAAAGCTAGATGTAGCCATTTCTGATTTTGAGATCATAGTTCAGGTTTTAGCTGAGGAAGGCTTGAGTATAGAGATACAGCTGAACGCGAGGCTTAAGCTTGTTCAGCTTTATATGCGCAATGGCATGAACGATAAAGCTGCAACTCATTACGAGTGGTTGAAGGAAAACGCGCATGATTCTCAAGCAACGATTATGGCTGGTGAGGAGTTGGAAAGATGATTAGGGAAGTAGAAATCAAGAACCTGCCTTCAAGATTTGCGGAGATCTTCTCCGAATGTCTGGGAAGACCGGAGCAGTCCGAAGAAGTATTGAAGATGTATCGGGCTCCAGAGAGAAGACTCTTTGCTATGAGGCAGGGAGAAAGCATAGTTGCTGTAGCCGGTTTGAAGCTCCATGAGCTTGAAGAGCCCGAGCTTCTACATCTTGCTGTCAGGAAAGACAAGCGAAGGAGAGGCTTCGGCCGCACTCTCAGAAAGACAATGATAGATGCCTTTATCATAGATACTCTTGCAGTGTGGACAGACGAGGATGCCGTCGGTTTTTATGAGAAGATAGGATTCAATATTGTGAATGAAATCCAGACTCTGAATGGACTGGTTCGCTACAAACTCCGATTTTCTCGCGCTAAATCCCGTGGGAGGCAAGAAACGTGAAGATCCTATTCCTAAATAGACTTGACAGATACTGGGAAGGAAAAGTAGATGAGCTTGCGAGAGCATTTCCCGAACATTCTTTCATCTCGTACTCCAGCAACAGTGATCCGAAATCCCATATTTCCGATGCCGAGGTAATAGTAAAAGGGAATCTTTCGCAAGCCGACCTTGATAAGGCTAGAAATCTCAGAATGGTTGTGGTCCCTTGGACAGGCGTTGATGGTCTGCCTCTCGAGCGGTTAAGAGAACGTGGTGTCATTGTTTCAAACACCCATGAGAATGCCGAGGTCGTTGCTGAAAGAGCCGTAGCTCTGGCCTTAGCTGTTACGGGAAGAGTGGTCGAACTTCATAACGATCTTGCTCAGGGAGTGTGGTTGGGTCGGCCATCCAATAAGGAGGCGACCTGGTACTCCATCATCGGGAAGCGGTGCTCTATTCTCGGCCTAGGCAGAATTGGGCAGGCGATAGCAAAACTGATCAGCGGCTTTGAATGCGAAATAACGGGATTCAAGAGAACGCCTGGCAGCGGGTTCCCTTACGTGAAGAGAATAACAGACGATATTTACGATGCCGTTCGAGCCGGAGATCTTGTATTCGTTGCTCTTCCGCTGACGAAAAAGACGGCAGGGATCATCGGTTCCGATCTGCTAAGTCAGATGAAGGACAAGTACCTGGTCAATGTGAGCAGGGGAAGAGTAATTGAGGAGCAGGCTCTGTATGATGCTCTGAAAAGCGGAACTCTCGCCGGCGCGGCAATAGATGCCTGGTACGAGTATCCCTCAAGTGATCGGCCCGCAACACTTCCATCGAGATATCCAATTCATAGATTTTCCAATGTCGTCATGTCACCGCACGTCGGAAGCTGGTCGGTGGAGAGTATGCAGTCAATGGTGAATGGCGCGTTAAAGAACATCGAGAGTTTTCTTCTTAAAGGAAAGCCGGAGGAAGAGATCGATCTTGACGAATTGTATTAGCCGCTTGAAGAAGTGAAGTCGCGGTCTCTTCAAAGAGCACGTTGTGGCTGAAGAGAAATCCTGTGTTAAAATCTGGTTGAGAAAGTTTTTCGAAGAGGGGTGTCCATAAGTGCCTTTGATGAGAGGTCCCAGCTTTGGTCTTTCCAAAAGATTGGTTGGCTTTGCTGCTAAACTATCCGGTCTTGCCGTCGTTGTTATTTCTGTCGTTCTGATTCTTCTTATGGGTGTTCTGCTTTCATTTGCCGAGATAGCCAGGGGAAGAAGGGAGTTTTCGGACATGCTTTTGAGACAGGCAAGATTTGTCCACAGCGGTCTCAATTTGGACGAGCTTTCGAGGCTTTCAGGGAGCATAGATGATCTGGACAGGCCTGAATACTGGAGACTCAAGAGCCAGCTGGAGCAAGTAAGTGCGCTATTTCCTCAATACCGCTTCATCTACCTAATGGGACAGAAGGAATCTGGAGAATTGTTCTTTTTCATTGATTCCGAGCCTCCCGGTTTAGGTGACGAATCTCTTCCGGGAGATATATACGCCGATGCTACTGAGTACGATTTTGAAGTCTTCAGGGAGAAGAAGGCCAGAGTGCTGCCAGTAATTACTGACAGCTGGGGAACATGGGTATCGGTAATGGTTCCCGTAATTGATGAAAATTCAGGCAGACTCCTTGCCGTACTCGGGATAGACGTTGAAGCCAACGACTTCCGGAAAGGGATTTTATCATATGCGATTAAGCCCGTAGTTTTCTCTCTGGTTCTGATATTGATGGCGATACTTTCGGGATTCTTCATCATCCGCAAGGACAAGCTGCCACAAGAGAAGAAGGAAAAGAGAGTTCAGAGGTACCTTGAGGCTATCGCCTTTGCCGCATTTGGAGTCGCTGTCACCATCATGGTCTCATCTCTAGTTCATGACAGACAGGAGGCAGCGCGAAATGACGCCTTTGCAGATCTGGCCGCGACTCATGTAACTTCGCTTTCCAGGGCGATGAAGAATATTGAAGACTTTCAGGTCGAGGCTCTTGCCAGGTTCTTTGAGTCAAGCAGCTTTGTTTACAGGCAGGAGTTCTTGAACTACGTAGGTTCACTCTCGAAAAACAACGAACTGATTTCATGGTTCTGGATTGAGAGGGTTTCGCCGGGCGAGATAGAGTCGTTCGAAGAAAGTATCAGAAGTGAAGGCTTTCCGGACTTCTTCGTCTGGGAACCCGGTGAATCTGGCGCAAAGGAAAGAGTTCTGGATCGCGAGTCATATTACCCGATACAGTACATTGAGCCTCTAGAGAGCAACAGAAATCTGCTGGGGTTAGACCTGGGATCTCTCGAGTTGGTCGGGGAAGCAATTGAAAAGGCAGCTGCTTCAAAACTGATGTGGGCAAGCGATCCTGTCGTCGTTCCGACGGACGAAGAGAAAGGTCTCCACTTCTTTGTCTTCAGACCGATTGTCGAGGAGAGACCGCAGGGTCAAACTGGATTCGTAGGGGCTATCTTTCATTCACAAGCGTTTCACAGTGCCGTTCCGATTCTCCCCAGTAATGGAGATCCAACAGTTATTTTGGGGCTTTATCAGATCGACTCGGACGGAAATCCAGTACTGCTGTTTTCCTCGGCGCAGGAATCTGGTTTACATGTACATGAGTCTGCGGAGGCTTCCATATGGCACTATCCGGAAAATGAACAAAACATCGCCCTTCCGGTAATGCTGTTCGGGCGGCTTTTCGTTATTGTTGCCCATCCAGGGCCGGATTTCAGCGTCGTGTACCCCATGAACTACTGGATCTTCATCCTCGCGATCGGACTGACTGTAACTCTGTCGCTTGCGGTTCTGATCGGGTCACTGGGTAATAGAAGCTTCCATCTTGAAAGAGAAGTCGGAAAACGTACCGAAGAGCTAAGAGAGAGTCTGGAGACTGTTTCAAAAACGATGGAGGCATCGGTGAACGTTCTCGCTTCGGTCGTAGATCTCAGGGACCCTTATACCTCAGGTCATCAAAGGAGAGTCGCAGAGCTTTCTGTTGCAATCGGCAAAAAGCTGGGATTCGAAGAGAACAGGCTTACGGGACTGAGGCTTTCGGCGATGATTCATGATGTGGGAAAGATACAGGTTCCCGCGGAGATACTCAACACACCAAGAAAGCTGACCAATCTCGAGTTCGATTTGATCAAACTTCACCCGACGGCGGGATGTGAGCTTTTCAAAGATATCGAATTCCCCTGGCCGGTGGCAGACGCAATCTTGCAGCATCACGAGAGACTTGACGGAAGCGGTTATCCCGAAGGAATCTCGGGGGATCAGATTATTCTCGAGGCTAGAATAATAGCCGTTGCCGATGTTGTGGAAGCGATGGCGTCTCACAGACCGTATAGGTCTTCACTCGGTCTTCAGGCGGCGCTTGATGAGATCAGAAGCGGTAAGGGAAAGCTCTATGATGCAAGAGTCGTAGATGCCTGTCTCGAGCTGTTCGATGAAGGGTTTAACTTCACTGAATGATTTCAACTCCGCATTGGTGTAATGCATCATAATTAAATCTACTCAAGAGAGAGTGGTATCGACTTTTCAAGCCTGTATGTTAATATATGAGAGCTTGGCACTTATGAGATACTCGACTCTTAAATAATCACAAGCTTCTTCAGGAGAAAAAGATGGTAGATCTAGCTATCGCGCTCAGAGTGATAAGAATAAGACACTGGATAAAGAACCTGTTCGTTTTTGCTCCGCTGATATTCTCTTCGAGTCTTGTCGACCCAAACTCTCTTCTGAGAGCTACGCTGATCTTCGTTGCATTTTGCCTCGTTTCAAGCAGCGTCTATATTTTCAACGACATCAAAGACCGTGAAAGCGACATGCATCATGCCAGAAAGAAGAATAGGCCGATTGCTTCCGGTGAGATCAGTGTGAGAGATGCAGCAACAGTCGCAGCAGTGATGAGTGTTGTTGCGGTCCTGATTGCTCTCTTTCTTCCATACCTTGCTCTTGTTTTCCTACTTCTCTATGTTGTTGAGAATATCTTTTATACTCTGAAGGGCAAGGAGATCGTATTGATTGACGCCTTCTGCATATCTGCGGGATTCGTGATAAGAGTAATGGCAGGGGCTTACGCTATCGATGCAACTCCTACAGGATGGATAGTGGTTACAACCTTCTTTCTCTCGCTCTTTTTGGGTTTTGGAAAGAGGAGAAACGAGCTGCTTTCACTTAAAGAAGAAAGCAACAATCACCGAAAGGTTTTGAGCGTTTACGACGACAGATATCTAGACTACCTTATGGTTGCTACGGCCTCTGTTACTATCATCGCCTATACTCTCTACTGTCTTGATCCGGCGACGATTGTGAAATTCAGTACTGATAAGCTTGTCTACACTGTGCCTTTCGTAACCTATGGGATGTTTAGATACCTCCTTCTCCTTTTCAAGAATGGAGAGGGCGACCCGACGGAAGTCGTAACAAGAGACAGAGGAATAGCGGTTACCGTTGTTTTGTGGTTAGTATCTGTTATGCTGGCAATCTATCTGCCAATCTGGTTGTAAAGAGGGACGAATTATGAGTTTTACTGAGGCCATGATACTTGTCGTTGCAATAGTCTTCAACGCCGGAGCAAATGTCCTGTTGAAATACGGGATGCAAAATGCGCCTGACATAAACACCGTTGGACTTAAGGGGATGCTTATAAATTCAATCACAAACATCAGCGTCTGGCTGGGACTTTTCTCATTCGGAGTTGCCTTCATTTTCTACAGCGTAGTTCTGACGAAGATGAAACTGGGAGTTGCCTATCCGATAATGACGAGTGCCGGGTTCGCGATCGTTACCGTTGCGGCGGTTTTCCTGTTTGACGAAAGACTCAGCGCAATGAAGCTCATGGGAATAGCCGTCATTGCGGTAGGGATTTGGTTGGTTGCGATAGCGAAATAGCGGAGGTAGAAGATGAAAAAGACGAAAGTTGCGATTTTAAAGACTAGACCGGAGACTGTCCTGGATGACTATAGAAGGCTTGCAAAACTTGCCGGTATGAAAGAGGCTTTGGACGTAAGTGCCACGACAATCTTGAAGGACAACATTTCCTGGCATCTTCCAATGCCAGGCGCCAATAGCACGCCGTGGCAGCTAGAAGGCGTGGTGCTCGCACTGAAGGATGAAGGCATGAACGACATCGTTTCGGTAGAGAATAAGACTGTGGTTACGAGGCCGAAGTACGGAGAGAAACAGAACAAGTATGACATCGTCTATGAAAAATACAATATCCCCGTCCTGTATAACTTCGAACCGAAAGACATGTCATGGATTGAATATACGCCAAAAAGCAAACTGACGGTTCTGCCTAAGATCTTTCCCGAGGGAGTGAAGCTTCCTGACTACTTCTTCGGCAAAAACATAATTCAGCTTCCGACGATGAAGTGCCACATCTATACGACGACCACAGGCGCGATGAAAAACGCATTCGGCGGTCTCTTGAACGTGAAGAGGCATTACACTCATTCATGGATACATGAAACTCTGGTTGACTTGCTGAAGATACAGAAGGAGATTCACACAGGGTTGTTTGCCTTAATGGATGGAACGACTGCGGGAAACGGACCCGGTCCCAGAACACTGATCCCGGTGAAGGCAGACTACATACTCGCCAGTGAAGACCAGGTCGCTATTGACGCGGTTGCGGCGAAGATGATGGGCTTCAATCCGATGGACTTGAAATACATAAGGCTGGCCGATGAAGAGGGCCTTGGGAACGGCAGGCCTGAGAACATAGAGTTGGTCGGGGACGATGTGTCTGGAGTGAACCTGCAATTCCATGTGGGAGACAATTTTGCCAGCAGAGTCGGTGATCTGCTCTGGTTCAGCCCATTGAAGGTCTTTCAGAAACTCTTCTTCCACACGCCGCTTGTAAAAGTCTTTGTGGCCGCTTCAGATACCTATCACGATAAGCACTGGTGGAAGAAGCACGGTGTTCGGATTTTCGAGGAGTGGAAGAAAGAGAGCCCCTGGGGCCGTCTGTGGGAGAGCTATTGATAGAGAATTCACTATGGGAATGAAAGCTTGAGTGGGGGAATCATGGCCGATTATCACTTGAAATTCGCCCTGAGTTCGAAAGCAAGACGAGGCGCAGTGGTTTTTCTGTTTGTCTTTGTTCTGTCATACGTTTTCACCTCTGTCAGTGTCTGGACGACAGACAGCAGATTCATAACAGTGTCGAGATTCATCAGGGTATACGGTCACGAAAATCTAATCAGGGGAACGGGTTACGCTCCGGAGCAATATCGCTTTGGTGGATTTTATCTTGTGGAATACTTCTTCAAATACATTCCTCTGAAATGGTATGACGTATATAACAGCAGTCTCTCCGATTTGCTTACGAGCGAAGAGACCTGGACAGAAGAGATGCAGAAAACCGTGGACAAATTCTTCCCCCAGGATGACAGGGAAGAGATGATTGGCGAGATTCAGAGGGTGATTGACGAGACTCTAGAATCCTTCTTCCCGGGCAATGCTTTTGTTCAAAATCTTCTGCGGGGTATGATAGACGGTCTGCAATGGCAGAGCTATTTGACGAATGTCGAAGAGACCCTGCTCACTCTCGGAGAGATGATACCGGAAAATATCAGGAATCATTTGCTTGAGGACAGCGAAGAAACAAGACTCGTGAACGGATATTTCACGTCGAGATTCTTCCTCTTCATGATCCTTCTGACGATCATCTACTTCCTGTGCAGAGAGTTCCTGAACCCCGGCCAAGCGCTCTTTGGGGTTGTTCTCTTCACTGCTCTTACGCCGTTTGCTCTTCAGGACTTTTTGCAGGCGGAGACTCTGCTTTCACTGTTGCTGTTTACAGCGATGATTCTAATAACAAAGAGAGACGGCAGCAGGCTCATTCTAATTCTGATAACAGTATTGTGCTGTACCGCAAGAACGGATCATGCGCTGTTTGGCGCTCTAATATACGCTTCGTTAAGAGGAATAGATTCGTTAAGAAGGAGGGAGTGGTCGAAGGCTGTCTACGCCGCTCTGCTTCTCTTCATCCCGCTTGTTGCGACAATTCTGATTAGCGGGCTTCTCTTTCCCGAGGCAGAGTACTATGTGGATGTCTTTCAGCTTGAGTTCAATTTGACGCATGTTTGGAACCTGGTTTTTCCTCTTGTCTTTCTTTTGCTGCCTTTTGCTTTCATCTATCAGATCAAAGAGTTGACGTTCTACAGGAGAACGTGGTTCTGGATGCCACTGTTTATCGGAATGAACTTTGTTGTTGGAAAGACTGCGGAAGTGAGGCTTTTTCTTCCGGTGATAATCTACTCCATTCCTCTTATAGTTAGGGGTGCAATGCTGGCAATCGGCGTTGATTCGGTTGGCTTTTCGGATTCTAGAGAGTCTTAGGGATCTGGACAACAACGCGCTTGATTAATGGAACTCTTGATACAGGTTTGAGCAGATAACTGAGAAGGACAAGCAATGTTTCTTACGATCGATGATATGATTTTGACATTGGCGATCTCCTTTTGGAAACGCCGTCGGGGGGATTAAGTGTGAAAGACAAGAGAACCATACAGCGAGGGATTTTTCTGTTAATTATCTTCGCGTTACTCTCCTACATTTTCACATCAATGACCGTCTGGACAACCGACGGGAAGTATTTGCTCGTATCCAGGTACTTAAGAATTAACCAGCATGACAGAGTGGTTTCCGGAGAGAATTTCGCGCCTGATCAGTATAGATTTGGCAGCTACTACCTTGTCGAGAATTTCTTCAAATACTTTCCGATCAAGTGGCTGGATGAAAACAGCGAAGAGCTTTCGAGTATGTTGTTGTCGGCCGATTATTGGACGTCTGAAAAGAAGAGCATGGTTGATGCCTATTTTCCACTGGATGAAAGGGAGAGCCTTGTCTCTGACGCTGAAAAGGCTATTGCCGAGTTCGTTGACTCCGTTGCAGGGAACAGCATTCTCCTGAGCAATGCACTCAAAGCAATGGTTGCCGGGCTGAAGTGGCAGGAGTACATTACCGATCCTGCAACCGCGGCGCTTCTAATTGGAGAGAGACTGCCCGAAGATGTCAAAGCTGCACTAGATCCGTCTAGCGAAGCGAATCGTATTCTTAATGGGCACATCACGGCGAGATTCTTTTTCAACCTGTTAACGTTGCTGCTTCTTTATGCGTTCTGCCGAATCTTCTCTTCACCTGTAGCATCGTTACTGTCTGTGGTATCATTTCAGGCCATAATGCCGCTCACTACGATGTACTTTGGATGGGAGACTTTTCACGGCCTTGCTCTTTTTGTAGGCGGGTTGCTCGTAATTGCCAGAAACGGCAGATTCTTTCATTTGTGTTTGTTGATTACGCTGGGTTCTCTTTTCAGAGCTGACCATATGGTATTCCTCCCCTTGATATATCTTCTGTACAATTTCAGAGGCGACATCTCAGGCAAGATTAAATTGAGGCTTATGTTGAAAAGCTTCATTGCCGGCTCGATTCCTGTACTGCTTATGTATATATTCAGCACTGTTCTCTTTCCTGATGCCAAATACTCGGTCGATCTGATACAACTTGGCTATAACATTGGTTACTTCTGGTCATGGATCTATCCTCTTGTGTTTCTCTTCATTCCACTGCTATTCGTGAGAGAGATAAGAGATATCGATTTCTTCAAGAGAACGTGGTTCTGGGTACTCCCGTTTGTCGCTATGAATTTCGTGGTGGCAAGAACCGCTGAAGTTAGGCTATTCACACCAGTACTGGCGTTCATGACCCCTCTTGTAGGTGTTGGGTTGCTCAGACTTCTTGCTTCTGAGACCAGAGGTTCCGTTGAAACCGAATGAGGTATTCAGTCTTGGCCGGGACGATCTCCGCGGGTACTTCGCTTGGCTGCCGTAAAGGCTTTGTGTTTCAATTGCTTTTCGGAGAGTGAATTCCTATTCAGTCATGGCATAATTCATATATGAACAAAAGGAGGTTTGTCTGGATGAAACGACTTCTGCTTTGCCTCATGATAGTGGTTTCGGTTTTGCTTTCTG
The DNA here is from genome assembly GCF_002432735.1 of Mesotoga sp. UBA5847. Lineage (NCBI taxonomy): Bacteria > Thermotogati > Thermotogota > Thermotogae > Kosmotogales > Kosmotogaceae > Mesotoga > Mesotoga sp. UBA5847. The sequence continues at coordinate 53,259 of NZ_DJGL01000012.1, forward strand.
CGAATAGCGGTCTTTTCCTTGGTTTCTTTCCCTCCCTTTCTCTCAACAACTTTGCTGTGCACGACAGGGACTACAAACCTACCTTTGAAGATCTGCGGAACAACTTTTCTTATCCTCCGTTTGCCCTTGCGGGCATTGAGTTTTCCGGTGATTCATATCGCGCGCTATTCAGGCTTGATTTCAGGCAAGATATAACGTCGTTTCTTCGCGGCAGGAGTTGGTCGAATTTCCCCATCAGATACAATTCGAATACCCTGTATATAGATACCGATCTGCCTAGAGTTGGTTTCGCCGAGTTTCAAAACGATCTCTTGAGGTTTTCTGCCGGCAAGAGAAGCCTTCATATTGGTCCCGCTGCGTACAACTTCGTACTCTCCGATGCGGTGCCCTTTTTCGAGCACATTTGGATTGACTTCTCATCGGACGTACTGTCAGGGAAATACTTCTACAGCTTCTTCGTAATCTCTTCGGATCGTTCGATATTCGACAGTCCCCGGACTCTTATCGGCCACAGCATAGGGTATCATGGTGAGTCTACAAGAGTCGGTTTTGTCGAAACGAACCTCATCAGCAACACCTATCCAGACCTTAAAGACATGAGCCCTTTCGTCATATTCCACAACAACTATGCCAAGAACTCAAACGTTAATGCAGGGTTATTCTTCGAGAAGGGCATTGGAGATCTGGGCTTGTACGGAATGCTCTACACAGACGACATCCTTATTCCGGGAGATAGAACCAGCAATCCGACTTCTTTAGGCTGGTTTCTTGGTGGAGAGTATGGCATAACCGGTGGAGAAAACTATAAGGGACCTATGCTATGGGACAATCAGTATGCTCTCAGAGAACAGACTCTCTTTGAAGAGTCTGGGGGTATGAAGATAAGGTATGAGCACTACCATAGCACGCCTTATTTGTACAATAGGAGCTTCGAGGAAGGAAAGCACATCAACCCAATCCGTTTCAACGCTGATGATATTGAGGGCGGGGGTTATCTTGTGATTAATGGGTTCTTCGGTTTCCCATACGGACCTGACGTATCTCTGGACCTTATAGCTGTGACTTTCGAAACTCGCAGAGTGCTCTCAGAGCTTCGTCTTGAGTACATAAGACAAGGTTCTTACCGAATCGACGATTATTACGGCGAACCATTTGAATTTGATTGGTATAGACTTGCCGAACCGATTACCAGAAGTGCCAAAGTAAGTCTTGACTTTCATTACAGCCCGGATGAGAATCAGGAGATATTCCTCTCAGCGTCGGCTCTAATAGGTAACAAGAATGAGTTTTGCTTCAAGATCGGCTACGGAAGAGTTTTGCGCTTCCTTAGATTCTAGTTAATTCGGAGAGGCTCATTCTCTGCAAGAAGCAACTGAGAGCTTCTCGTTGTCTTTTGCAAACCAGTGTTCTTCGAAGATCCTCAGGTCGTCACATAGAGAAGATCTGAAGGCTTCGTCACAGGAGCCAAAGAAATCGATGGGGCTTACCGAGATGAACCCTTTGTCGACATTTACAAAGTCAAGGTCTTCATCGTGAGAATCGTGGAGGATCTCCTTTCGCATCCAGAACTCCTCCTCACCCCATTCATTTACTTTTTTCTCAAACCAGCGTCTCTTTATGAGACCACCAGGTCTTGTGCAACTGATTCCCCGGATCTTGTCTCTAGGTATCGCAGGCACGTTAACGTTAAGAACGGTATGCTTCGGAAGCTTCTTCCAGTCATACTCTCTTACGAAACTTTCAGAGAAGTCCACAGCTGCCAGAAAATCTGGATTCTCCTCGCTAACCACGGAGATTGCCATGGCAGGTATCCCATGTACCCTGGCTTCCAGTGCTGCAGATAATGTTCCCGAGTACCTGATGTCAACCCCAAGATTCTGGCCATGGTTTATGCCGCTTAGCACAAGATCAAACCTGTCAATGCCGCTGATCGTTGCAGCAGCAACCACACAGTCTGCTGGAGTTCCGCTCGTGCAGAAGGAGGAGACGTTCTCTATTGTTTCCCTCTCTCTTATCCGTACCGGCGTCAACCATGTAATTGAGTGACTTACGCCGCTCCGGTTGCTTTCGGGGGCAACTATTATCACTTCGTGAGACCTTGAGAGTCTCTTCGCGAGTGACCTTATTCCAGTCGCCTGGATTCCATCATCGTTAGTCAAAAGTATTTTCAAAAGAATTCACCACCATCTATATTGTATCGTAAATGAAGGATTCTTTCCTGAAAGCCGCGAGTGAAGCTCAGTCATATTCTATTCCCTGATCACGTAGATTCGAGCTGTAAATGAGCTTCAGTGAGCTTCTGAAGAAAAGAAGGAGAGGAATAACCCCGATTACCGAGGCCGCTCCGAATAAATTCCAGGAGGTGTAGAAGCTCCTTACTTCACCCACGTAACTGTAGATCTTGAGAGAGAAAGGCATGAGTTCCTGACTGTTTAGAAGGATTAGCGGCATGGAGAAGGAATTGAATGCTGAGACTAGAGTGTACATGAGTAGTCCGCCGATTATGGGCATTGAAAGAGGAATAAGAACTCTCAATAAGTAGCCGGTTTCCGATAATCCCTCGAGGAGAGAGACTTCCCGGAGCTCTCTCGGGACAGAAGAAAAAAAGCCGCCCAGCAGCAAAATAGTTAGCGGCATTGCCTGAATACATACAACCATCCCAACTCCGAACAAGCTGTTCACGAGGGCCAACTTGTCGAATACAAAGTACATAGGGAGTAACGTATGCATTCCGTTGTAGAGGCTTCCGAAGAGAATCACTGAAGCTACAATCCTCACAAATATGTTTCTCTTCAAAGAGAAGAGATAGGAAAAGGGAACTCCAGCCAGAAGAACGATCACAAAGGCCCAAAAAGCGATCTTCAGAGTATTGAATATGTTGCCCGGGAGTCCGTCGGAGATCACTTTGCCGTAGTTTGCCAGTGTCAGTTCGGAGATTGAAGGCACAATGTCCGAATCGGAAGCGAAGGAGAGAAAGAGTATGTAGATCACTATCACTGCGGTGGGAACCAGACAGACAATAAGAAGCGCTCTCTTAAGCCATCCGGGAATGGAAAAATCGAAGTGAGGAAATCTGTATCTTATAGACAGAAGGATCATAGGCACGCTTAGAAGGGTGGCCGGAATGACGCCACTGATACCATTTTGAGCAACGCTCAGAATGAATATGACGACTTCGTATATCAACAGAACTCCCACTAGCCGTCTGAACGGCTTCCTGAAGCGGGGTATTATTAGCGGGAGTATCGAATATCCGGCAACAACGGGAAAAACGAGCCAGTTCCAGCCTGCGAAAAGCCCCAGAAGAATGTGTGCCGCGCTGCTGAGATAGAGAACCCGCCTGTGTCTCTTCGGCACTTCTCCTCGAGAAAAGAGCGCGCCCAGGATCCATATGAGTGCGAATACTCCTACGAATACCGCGTAAGCGGAGAGAAGTCCGTAATCCTTTGCCGTATTGAATTTCCTGAAGAGAACGATTCCGAGAAATGAAGTTGAACCGGTCAAGGTATGCGGAGTGAATCCCTCAGGCAGCAACGGACCGTTTCCGGTCATAAGAAAGACAGATGTGAACTCCTTCATCGATCTGGCAAGTTGAAACAAGAAGTACGGAATCAATAGATATCTTATCTCTCCAAACAGAATAGAGGCGGTTGTGAGATCTCCCGCACCGTCTATTTTCATTACATCATCCAGTTCCTTTGAAACTCTCCCTAGCATCCCGAGAATTATCATGGTCGAGAGAGGTATCGAAAGCCAGACGCTTACAAGTAGGGAAGAAAGAAATGCGTGAAGGGGGTTGAGAGTCACGTCAATACTTGTGCCAAGAAGGGTATTCAACAAAGAGTACCCTCCGTATCCCTGAACAAAGACCCTCCATCCGGACACCGTTATGAATGATGGTATAAACCAGCCTATACCCAAGAGCAGAAGAGCAGACTTGCTGTACCTGGTAGCTTTTCTCAACCTGAGCGCGATTAAGAAGGAGATTGAGACCTCAATTGCCGATTTCAGTGTCGACCAGAGGGCCGTCAGTTTCAGCGAGAGTTTGAAACCGGAATCTCTTAGCACAATCTCGTAGTTTTTCAGACCGGAAAAGACAGGTTCCGTCTGAAAGATGCCAAATTCAGTCAATGAGACATACAGAGCCCAAACCGTAGGAGCGATAGTCACGATTGCTAGAATGAAGGTAATAGACAAACCCATAGACCACTTCCTTCTCACTATAAGAGGAAGCAGTCCAAGGGTAAAGAAGATCGGTATCACGACCGACATACTAACTACCGGACAGAGTCAATGTAGGATTGTGCGCCCGTTAAGGCCTGATCGACGGTCATAGCTCCACTGAATATTGCCTGTAAAGCGGGTTCCAGAGCCTCAAACAACAGTGTCTGATATCCTGGAATATTTGGCATGAATTCTCCTTTATTGACGATTTCTCCAAGCTCTGGAAGCCAGCCTGACCCAAAAAGCGGGTACTTGTCGCATTGTATGAAGAACTCTTCGCTCTGCTCCCCAAGGAAGGCTATGAAGCTCATGCACTGTTCATAAGTATCGCTGTTGAAGAGAGCAAAACCTTTTGAATCGATAACTCCTCTTACCTCTATCCCCTGTAGATTGGGAAAGGGAAGCATTGCGAATCTAGGGCCCTTCTCTCTGAACTTCTCCGCCATATAGCTGCCTTGAAGCATCACGCCAATCTTTCCCTGTCTGAAAAGCCCATTCATGGCTGCCCTTTCAAGTCTGGAGATCACACCTGAATCGAAATAGCTCTTCACGATCGATACAGTCTCCTTGCTCTCGGGACTTCCGATCTTCAGAGCAGCCCTCTCCTCTCCGCTCAGAAGTGCCGAGACATAGGGAAACATTATGTAGGGTGACGTGAAATCGAATGCAATAGGATAGTCGACTATCCCTGTGAGCTTCTCCTTTATTATCTCGAACTGTACGAAGTCGAAGTCGTCTTCGAGATTCAAGCCTGCTTCTTCAAAGGCATCCAGATTGATGAAGGCGACTTGACTGTCTGCATAGTAGGGAACAGCGCTGACTTCACCGTTCCAGGTGAAGGCACTCAGATATCTCTCGGGGTAGTCTCTCAGCACAGATTCCGGGATAGGCAGATTCCTTTTCGAGGCTGCCACGTCGCCGACATAAGTATCCTTTATCATCACAGCATCAGGCAAGTCGCCTGTCTTCAAGCTCACATTGAGTTTCTCCTCGATCTTCGGGAAGTAGACAATCTCCACCGGAATACCCGTCTTTTCTGAAAATCTACTGGCCGCTGCCCTGTAGAAATCCTCTCCTTCCCAGCTCACCCAGAAGGTGATTCCAAATGTAAACGAGCAGAGCAGTATCACAAATAAGAATGTTGCCGTTTTTTTCATTTCACACCTCCATATTCAGTATCTCGAAAAGAACTCTTTCGCTCTTGAATGGCGCGTGTCTCAGTCGGATGCCCGCAGCATCAAAGATTGCATTGGAGATTGCTGGAATCGGTGTGTCGATACCTATTTCTCCTATGCTCTTTGCTCCAAACGGACCCGTCGGCTCGTAACTATCGACGAGACCGCATGTAAGCTTCCCGTAGTCCATTCTTGAGGGAACCTTGTAGGTGAAGAAATCATTAGTCAACATTCTTCCGTCCTTGCCGTAGATGATGTCTTCGTACAGCGCCCAGCCGATGCCTTGCATCGAACCGCCTTCAAGTTGACCCATTGCCTGTACTGGATTCAGTGCGAGACCGCAGTCGGCATATGAAACGAAGTTGACCAGTGTGATTTTTCCGGTATCTGTGTCAATCTCAACTTCAGCGAAGCTTGCGGCGAACGGTGGCGGGGACTCTTCACCAACATAGGAGGCCGACTCGGAAATCTGCTGCTGATTGAAGGTGTACATATGCATCGTACAGAGTTCCGATAGCGATACGGAAGAACCGTCTTTCCCGCGGATCACTCCGGATTCAAGCGTAAGTTCCGATCGATCCTTTTCCAGATACTCGGCCGCAAGATCAAGGACCTTTTCTTTTACCTTCTCGGCAGCAAGCCTAACGGCATTTCCGGAGACATAAGTTGTACTTGACGCGTAAGCGCCAACGTCAAAGGGAGTCAGATCCGTGTCTGATGAATAGACGATGATCTTCTCCAGAGGCACCGTTAGAACCTCGGCGGCAATCTGAGCAAGGATTGTGTCGCTTCCAGTGCCGAGGTCCGTAGCTCCCACAAGTAGATTGAATGAGCCGTCTTCATTCATCTTGATTGTGGCAGCGCCCATATCGATTTTCGGGATACCCGAACCCTGCATTGCAAGAGCACAGCCAACCCCGAGAACCTTGTTTCCATTTCTCTTCTTCTTTCCCCACTTACTGTCCCAGCCAATTGCCTTTCTTCCAAGATCGATGCACTCCTGAAGCTTGCAACTCCTCATTATTTGAGGGACGCCTTCCCTTCCCTCACCCATGATTTCAAATATTGGAGAGGTTTCGCCCTCTCTTATGGAGTTCATCTCTTTGAGCTTCAGCGGATCCATCTTCATCTCATAGGCAAGTTCATCGATAGCACAGTCGAGAGGAAAGAGCCCTTGAGGCGCTCCATAACCTCTATAAGCTCCTGCAGGAGGGAGGTTCGTATAAACTATGTCTCCGCCGAAGTGTACAGCGTCGACCTTGTTGTACAGAGGCAACGTTTTTGATCCCGAGACCATGAAAGTTGTAAGGCAGTGTTCTCCATAGGCCCCCGTATTTGAGATTCCGTGAAGTGAAATGGCCTTGATCTTTCCATCTCCAGCTGCTCCGACGATAACATCGTAGCTCATCTCGTGGCGAATATTCGTTGCCATCGAGACTTCCTCTCTTGTATAAGCAATTCTTGCGGGTTTACCGGTCTTGAGAGTAACGAGAGCGGCGTAAGGCTCTGCGATAACCGATTGCTTACCTCCAAATCCTCCGCCGATTCGCGGCTTTATGACTCTGATTTCTGCAATTGGCTTCTTCAGTATTCGAGAGAGAATTCTTCGGCAGTGAAAAGGCACTTGAGTGGACGAGATAACTACTAGTCTTCCGACAGGATCAAGATAAGTGAGAGCGTTGTGTGGTTCCAGTGCAGCATGGAGCTGAGTGTCCACATGATATGTTCTTCTGATAACGAATTCGCATTCTTCGAGGGTCTTCTCAACGTCTCCGATATCCATCACGAAGTGAGCGGCGATATTTCTGGAGTTGTCGTAGACACCCGAGCAGTCGCTTTCATCATGAATTATCGGAGAGCCCTCTTTTGAGGCTTCCTTCATATCAAAAACCGCATCCAGGGTCTCGTATTCGACCTTGATCTTTCTTAGTGCCTTGAGAGCCGCTTTTTCGGTAGTTGCTGCTACGACTGCCACAGGGTCGCCAACGTACCTAACCTTTCTGTCCAAGAGATAAGTATCGTAAGGAGAGGGTTCTGGGTATCCCTGACCTGCTCTGGTATAAGGAACTCTCTCCACATCTTGGTAGGTGAAGATGCCGACTACACCCGGTATGCTCAAAGCCTGAGAGCTGTCGATACTCCTAATAATTGCGTGGGCATGAGGAGACCTGAGAAGTTTGACAACTAGAGCATCCGGCATATCATAGTCTGGTGTATATGCCGGCTTTCCCCTCACTATTGCGAGACCGTCTACTTTCTTCATTGATTTTCCGATCGTCACGAAGGAATCATTCATCGATTTCACCTCGCATCACTTGGGCCGCCTTTTTTATGGCTCGATTCTGAGGCTCATATCCCGTGCATCTACAGATGTTCCCGTTGAGCGCGAGCCTTATCTCTTCGTCGGAAGGATCCGGGTTTTCTCTTAGCAGAGCTTCTCCCGTCATTACTACCCCGGGGATACAGTATCCGCACTGAGCTCCGCCCTCTTCGAGAATGGCCTCCTGGATTGGGTGCAACTTGTCTCCATCGGCCATGCCTTCGACGGTCTCAATGTTCTGACCATCAATAGAAACCGCAAAAGTTGAACATGAAAGTATCGGCTTTCCATTCAGGAGAACGGTACAAGTTCCGCAACTTGCAGAATTGCAGCTTCTTCTGACGCTCTTATAGCCTATCCTCCTTAGTACTTCAAGCAGATACTCACCGGGGTCAATATCGAGTTCATGAAGTCTTCCGTTCACAGTAAAGGCAATTCTCATAAAATCATCCCCTTCAGTTTTTCAGCAGCTCTCTGGGCCAGCACTGAAGCAAGGTGCTTTCTGTACTCGAAGGAGGCGGTCATATTCGAGCCCCCAATAAAGCTCTCATAAACGAGACTTCTTACTATTGAAGGCATCACATCGTTTATCTCTAGATCCACCATTGCCGCTTCGACACTTTCAAACCTTGCCGGATACTGCGGTCTAGATCCGCAAACAACTCTGGCCGCTCTTATTCTCCCGTGCTCCGGTCTGATCGAAAGGCCTACATTGACCGTCGCAATATCGAAAGTAGTCTTCGAGAACTTCTCGAAGGCCGTGAACCAGCCGTCTTTCTTAAGAATCGCGTGAGTGATCAGAGGTTTTTCACCTGCCGGTAGCGAGAAGTAATCAGAGATCAGCATTCGCTGGTAACCATCGACCCCGTAGATCATGAGACTTGAGCCAGCAGCGAGAAGACAGGTGCTTACGTCCGACCATCCAAGTTTTGGGGCGATTGAGCCGCCGATAGTCGCCATATTTCTAATCTGCCATGAGCCTACTAAAGAGAAGGCGTCGTAAAAGAAATCTCCGAATTCCCTTCTTATCAGTGGGTCCTTTCTGAAAGACTCGACTGTCGTTGAGGCGCCGACTACTATTTCATCTTCGGTGATCGATACCGTGTCAAGCCTTAGAGATTTCAGATCGATGATCTTCTCGATTCTTGAAGACTCCATAAGAGCTACAATCGTACCTCCGGAAAGAAATATCGAATGATCTCTGTCGCGTTGCATGAGTTCAAATGCCTCCTCGACGGTTTCCGGTCTGAAGTACTCATTCACGTTAGACAGCATTATATCCCCTCTTTCTCCAGACTTTTAGGGTTCTGAAAACTAGATTTCTGATAACGGTAGTTCTGTACCAGTGACTTGCTCGAACATCATCTATGGGAGAGACGCGCTTCATGGCCAGTTCGACGAATTTCGATTCATCGAACGAGCTCCTTTCACTCGAATAATATTCGCACGCCTCTTTCGGAACAACTACAATGGGAGCTACGGAGCCGAATGCGAGTCTGATTTCCGATTCAGATATCAAGGAGCCTACCGAAGCTATTGCTATGGCCATAGAACTTCGCTGACCAACTTTGTAGAACTGAGGAAAGAACCCCCCGGTTTTCTCGAAAGTTATGGATCTTACAAACTCGCCTTTTGAAAGAGATGTCACTCCTGGACCTTTGATGAAGTCGGCTAGACTCTGAATTCTCTCCCCGTACTGGCCCACAATCTGCAAAGTCGCGTTTGAGAGCAAGAGAGCAACGATTGAATCGCCTGCAGGAGATGCATTGACAACGTTCCCTACGAGAGTTGCTCTGTTTCGGATCTGTGGGCTGCCTACTTCTCTCAAAGCCATCTTCAATATTTTGCTATCTTCTCCAATTGTCTCGTTGCTCAAAAGCTCGGACATCGTTACTTTGCATCCGACCCTTATTGAGTCGCCGAGATCTTCTATCTTGCCGAAACTCCTCAAATGTCTCAGGCTCACGACATTTTTTGGCGCTATGCGTTTCAACCTGATTTTTACAAGTAGGTCGGTTCCGCCTGCGAGAATATTGCAGTCGCTTCTGGAGAGAATCGACATGAGTTCTTCTTCACTTGTCGGCATAAGGACACTGAATGACATCTCTTTCACCTCCGGAATCCTCCATTGCTATCAGTAATACCTAAACCATGGTCTGTACAATTCATACTCTCCGGAATATCAATATCGAAGACATTGTGACTTCGGCCTTCGATCTCGCGCATCTTGGCGAGCCCGCTTTTCACCAGTTGATAGGCACCTCTATCGCCGGTTATTCTGGATAGTCGGGAAAAGACCTTTCTAGAAATATATGTCGGAAAGCCTTTCTTTCCCTCAAAGACGTAGGAGACCATCTCGTCTTCAGTGGTTACCGAACCTACCAGGCGTTCCACATCCTCTTTGGTAATCAATGGCATGTCTGCAAGGGCCAGAACGATTCCTTCGCAGCTGTCGGGGCACTCTCTGAGTCCCCTGACGATGCTGGTTGAAATCCCATCTTTGTAGTTCTCGTTTATCACCGTCTGGAACGATCCGATCTCAAACATCTCCGGTTCAAAATCAGGATTGACCACAAGAATCTTGCCCATTGCGTCGATGGTTCCAAAACTGTCCAGCGACCACTGCAGAATCGGCTTGCCTGCGAAGTCCGCAAGAAGCTTCTCACTGCCAAAGCGTCTCGACTCTCCCGCAGCCAGAAGTAGCAGTACTATGGAATCACTTTTCATCTGTCTTAGCGAGGCTCTCTGTCGCTTTGCGGATTGCTTGGATAATTTTGTAGTAACCAGTGCATCTGCAGAGATTTCCCTCTATGGCTTCCATAATCTCTTCATCACTTGGGGCTGAATTTCTGTCCAGAAGGGCTTTCGCCGACATTATCATCCCCGGCGTACAGAATCCACATTGGACGGCCCCTTCATCAATGAAAGTCTGCTGAATCGGGTCGAGTTCGCCGCTCCTGGAAAGACCTTCGATTGTAACCACTTCAGAACCGTCGATTTCGGGAACAAGAACCAGGCAGGAGTTGACTGCTTTGCCATCAATAATGACCGTGCATGCTCCACACTCTCCCTCACCGCAGCCTTCCTTTGTTCCGGTAAGCCCCATTTCATCACGCAGAAAATCGAGTAATCGCATATCTTCTCTTACTTCCTGTGTATGCTTCTCATTGTTTAGAATGAAGCTGATCTTCATTTCAGTGCCTCCTCGATTGCATCTCTATCCGGCGGCAGAATCCGTACTTCGGGAAGAACCGCAGAAACGTTCTTGAGGTCCTTAAGTCCGTTGCCGGTGACAACTATCACTACTCGGTCCTTTTCACCTACGAGTCCAAGCTTCCTAGCCTTCTTGAAGCCCGCAAATGCAGTTGCACCGGCCGGTTCGGCGAACACTCCGGTTTCCCTCGCAAGTTCTATTATACTCTTAAGGATTTCGTTGTCCGAAACCGAGAGAAGGAGACCGTCATGCGCTTCTGTGTAGTGACAGGCCTTTATGACGTCTCTTGGTTTTCCAACACATATGCTGTCGGCTACTGTGGTTGCTTCAAGATCGATCGGTTCGAAAGGGAAGCCCGCTTCATAGGTCTTCTTGATCGCAGCAGAGCCTTCGGCCTGGATTCCGGCTATCTTCGGAACTTTCTCGATGAGACCCAACTCCTTCATATCCTCAAAGCCCTTGTAGAAACTTGAGAGAACAGTCCCGTCGCCGGCCGAAACGAATATGAAATCAGGGAGATCGTCCTCCATCTCGAAAGCGAGTTCCAACGCGCAGGTTTTCTTCCCTTCCAGTAGATAGGGATTGATCGCGCTGTTTCTACAATACCAACCCATAGACATCCCTATCTCCATAGAGAGATCGAATACTCTGTCATAACTTGCTTCTATCGCAAGAATCTTTGAACCATACACCTGCAGTTGTGTGATTTTCGCCACAGGGGCGGTTGAAGGCACGAAGATAACGCTCTTCAAGCCAGATACGGCCGAAAGTCCCGATAGAGAACTGGCTGCATTTCCCGTCGAGGCACAGAAGATGGTGTCGAACCCCTTTTCCATTGCCTTTGCTACAGCAATGGCGCTTGCCCTGTCTTTGAAAGATGCTGTCGGGTTTCTTCCGTCGTCTTTTATCAAGACTTCCCGAATTCCGTATTTCCTCGAAAGAGAAGGACTCTTGTAGAGCGGTGTATTGCCAACAAGCAGCTCAGGGAAATCGATTTTCCCTTCAAACGGCAGAAGGAAGTCAAAGGCCCAGATTCCCCTCTTTTGAAGAGAAGTCAAACTGAACTCAAATTCCTTCCTCACAAGCGCAAAATCGTAAACGACTTCGAGGGTCCCCTTACGATCATCGCAATCGGGGCAGTAGTAGTCTACTTCGTCTTTTGCGAATTCCTTACCACAAGTGATGCACTTCAGAAGATATTTGCTCAAACCAGTACACCCCCGATGGCGCTAACGGGACAGCGAGATTCGCAAAGCCCGCAACCGAAACACTCAGACGGATCCACTTCCACTTTGTCATCCAACCTCAGTGCAAAGTAAGGGCAAACCGCAACACACAATCCACATCTGGTACATTTCTCGTGATCGATAAGCGGATTTCTCACCTCAAAGGACTCTTTCTGTATTTCAGCAGAGTCGATCGCATCTATTACACTATCGAACCCTCTCTTCTCGAGAGCCAACGGAAGAGTGTCTACTATCCTTTTGAAGAGGTCTTTGCCTTTTATCAGAGCTCCAGAAAGCATCTGCACCGCGGATGCGCCGCAAGAGAGAAAGTCAATTACATCATCTGCGCTTTGAATGCCACCGACACCTATAATCGGCAGAGAACAGCCCTCGCGTATTCTCCTTACTGATGAGAGGGAAAGCTTCTTGATTACGGGACCGCTTATCCAGCCAAACCCATCACTGCTTCCCAAAAACGAACGATTCACCCTCCTGTCCAGCGGATAGACCGGTCCAAGCGAGTTTATTGCAACGATTCCGTCGCCACCGGAGTCCTGGACGGCCTTTGCCATTTCAGCCGGATCAGGCACAGATGGGTCGAACTTCAGAAAGACCGGCTTGTCCGTGCCTTCCTTAACGGCAGAGACCAACTCCTTCATAAGCGAAGGGTCATCGGCGACGTAATGAGTAGACAGCTCGAAAGCATCTGCAAACCTTGAGAATAACGGGACCAGCTTTCGAAGATCTTCAGGTGAGTAACCTAGACTGACTATCAGAGGAAGACTTGATGATTTCTTGTATTGCGGTAGAAACTCCTCAAACCACATGTCAGGAGGGAACTCGCTCCAAAGCTCAGTATTGATTACGAAGTCCTTATCCGCTACTATGCAAGGTCTCGGGACCTTAGCTGCTACTGTAGATATCGTCTTCGTAACCATAGCTCCGACTCCCATGGCTTCCAGTGCGAGCATCTTCCTATGATCCCCTGTAAGAGGACCGGAGGCAGGCATCAATGGATTCTTAAGGGAAATACCCGCCACTTCTGTCGAAAGATTCACGAAAGCACCTCCTAGAATCTCTTCTCAAATGCTTTGTACAACCTTCTTGCCTCTCTATAAATAATCTCTTCGTCGACTTTTGTCGGTACTCCTTGCGCTAGGACCCTCTCGCCACCGACGAACACATCGCTTACCGAAATGTTGTCGCAGATTCCAAAGAAGAAATGATCCACGAAATTCTCTGCCGTGATTTCGGTCGGACTTCGGTAGTTGAGTACGATCAGATCTGCGGAGCTTCCCTCGCGAATCGTTCCAATGTTTGCTCCAAACGTTCTGGTTGCAAGTTCGTAGTTCGCTCCAAAGAGAGAAGGGTTTAGATCTCCTGAATAGCTGGCTTTCGGATCGCGTTGGATGTAGTGAGGACCGAGAATCATGAACCTTACATCGTTGCTGAGATTGAATCCGTAACCATCGTTTCCTACCAGCACTGCAGCTCCCTCTTCTCTAAAGCGTTTCCATTCAGGAAATCCAACACCATTGTTGATATTCGACTGGCAATTTACCACGATGTAGCCCTTTGTGTTCTTTATCAGGCCCCTCTCAGATGGTGTAGTGTGAATGCAGTGGGCGTAGATTGAGTTCTCTGTCATGAGCCCGGCTCTATGGAAGCGCTCCAGTACTCTCTGGTCATATACGCCAATCGTGTGCTCCTGGTCCTCGGGGCCCTCTGCAACATGAACGTGTATGGGAAGCTTACCAGCTATCTCTTTTGAAGCCAGCGACAGTGTCTCTTTTGAGAGAGTGAAGGAAGCGTGGAAACCGAAAACCCCTTTCTTGTACTGCGTCGACTCCCTGCTGAACTCGAGATTCTCTCTTATTCCCCTGTCGCGTTTTTCCAATCCGTCTCTGTCCGAGACCTCATAAGCTCCACAGTACCTCAAACCGACATCGTTGACGGAAGCGGCGATTCTCTTCAGAGAACCATCTATCGCGTTTGGCGAAGAGTTGTGGTCGAAGAGAGATGTAACGCCTGCCTTAAGCGACTCGATTGAAGCCACATAAGCCGAGATCTCAAGATCTTCAAGAGTAAGGGCTTTATCCAGTCTCCACCACAACTCTTCCAGCAGTTTTGTGAACGAGGATGGATTGAAGGGAGAGACCCCCAATCCGCGAGAGAAAGTTGAGTAAATATGCGTATGGGCATTTACCAGCGAAGGCATCAAGAGCTTTCCGTCTAAGTGCAGATTCTCGCCATCATAGCTGCTTTCGCCTGAAGAGACCTTCACAATCTCCCCGTTCTCTACCCTCACGTATCCCTTTTCTATGAATTCTCCATCATTTGTGAAAATAGAAACTCCATTTATTTGCATGAAGCATCCTCCCAACGAATTGATTCGCGTTCGATGAAGCGTCCCGAAGCCCTGGGAAGCAGAACTTCACCGTCTTTGTAGGCGACTCTGCCTCTTTGAACTACCGCTTCCACCCTTCCCTTTAGCTTCATGCCATCGAAAAGAGAGTGGTCGGATCTTGTGAAAGGCGATCTTGAGACGGTAATCTCTGCATCCTTATCGACAACGGCGATATCTGCGATAGATCCGGGAGCCAGCAGCCCTCTCTTTGGAAACAATCCGAATGTCTTGGCCGCGTTTGTTGAAAGCAGAGAAGAGACTCTTGTGAGGTCGCCTTCAAGCAAAGTGTTTGCGGTGGAAAAGGATAGGCCTAGCGATCCAGAGCCGTTCGGCATCGACAAATAGTCATCTCGATTCTCGAGTTTCTCTTGCCTAAGGAATGGACAGTGATCCGTGCCCATCGATGAGATCTCCCCCTCTCTCAACGAAGAGACAAGAAGCAGTCGCTCCTGTGCGCTCCTTGGAGGTGGGCAGTAAGTATTAAGATAACCTTGCTCGCCGAGTAGCGGGCTATTGTCCAGCAGTAGGTACTGAGGACAGGTTTCAAGTCTTGTAGAGTCTTTCCAGTTGACATTGATCAAGCCGAGAGTCTTTGCGGTTTCGCCGCTGGAAAGATGTACGATGTACAGCTGGCCCTGTTTGTCCATAGACATCAAGGCGAGCTTGACTACTTCGGTCATCTCGCTAATAGTCGGTCTCAGATCCGAGAGATCTTTGAAAGTAGGACTTACGAAACCGGAAACGGTCTCAGTTATCATTTCATCGTTTTCCGCATGGGCCAGCAGAACGAACCCAAGCTTACTTGAGAGCGAGAGCAGGTTGAGGATCATTCCGTCGCTTGTTCTGCGATCGGAAGAACTATATGTCGTGAAGATTTTTATAGAAGGCATCTTCTCGGCTATTGCAGCTCTGGCTATCTCTTCGGCGGAAAATCCAGGACTTCCTGCAAGCGTTACGTGGAAAGCGTAATCTATCCTGCTGTCTGCTGCCGTCTGCATTCGACTCTTCTTTGCTTTCTCAAAGTCTAAAAGACTGGAAACGGGATCGAGAAAATCTATCAGCGTGGTTACTCCCCCGCTGATTGCAAGAGCAGATCCCGAATCGAAGTCGTCAACGGACGTATATCTTCCCAGATTCAACGAAAGGTGTACGTGAGGATCGATGAATCCCGGCAAGAGAAACAATCCGGAGCAGTCAAGGATCTCGCGTGCCGGGAAACTGCTCCGGGTTGCAGATATCGCCGCGATTTCCTCGCCTGAAACATAGAGATTGGCAGGAAAGACACTGTTTCCTGCGCAAATCGTACCGTTTTCCAGGGCGAGGTCGAAACTCACGGTCTTCCGCCCATAGTAAGCGCCATTATAGCCTTAGCTGTGTGAAGTCTGTTCTCCGCCTCGTCTATAACGATTGACTGAGGACCGTCTATTACCTCGTCGACGACCTCTCTGCCCCTATCCGCGGGAAGAGCATGCATGTAGACCGCTCTCCTGTTTGCAAGCTTCATTCTCTCAGGGGTGCAAATCCAGTCTTTATTCTTTCTCACTTCTTCCATGATTTCCTGAGGATCTTCTGAGACGTAGAAGCCACCCCATGACTTCGGAATCACAATATCTGCATCTTTGAATGCCTCATCCATGTCGTGAAGTATATCGAACTTGGCCCCGCTGTTCTCGGCGTTTTGCTTTGCCTGATCAACTATGTCGGGCATCAAATCGAAGCCCTTCGGATAGGCCAGCTTAACGTCCATACCGTATCTCGTGAAGAGAAGAATCTGGGACTGTGGAACGGAAAGAGGCTTGAGATGGCTTTCGGCATAAGCCCATGTTATCGCGACCTTCAGGCCGTTGAGATTCGTTCCAAATCTCTCTCTAATCGTCATCATATCGGCCATAACCTGCATAGGATGATAGACATCATCCTGCAGATTCAGAATTGGGACATCCGCGTGTTCGGCAAGAGATCTCAGATAAGGATTTCCCGCCTTGAACTTGCAGTGCCTTACAGCGATTGCGTGGCCGTATCTCGAAAGAATCATCGCGGTATCTCTAGGAACCTCTCCGTGCGCAGTCTGCATCGTCGAAGGATCCAGATAGTGAGCGTGTCCGCCCAGCTGTGTTATTCCCGCTTCCATCGAGTTGCGTGTTCTAGTTGATTGATCGAAGAACATCAAGAACACCGTTTGATAAGGAAGCAAAGGGGTCGGTTCGCTCGTTGCAAATCTCCTTTTCAGATCGGAAGATAGATCGAGCATCAGATCAATCTCCGTTCTGTCAAAGTCCTGTGTGGTGATGAAGTCTCTGCCTCTCAAAATGCTACTCATCCTATTACCTCCTAATCTATTGTGAAAGCCTTAAAGGAAGAAGAGCGTACATAGCCGCTGCCTTAACCAGATGGTCGACGGGGCACTGATCATCGGGACTGTGCGCGTAGATCTCGTTAGCGGGCCCGAATCCGATCGTCGGTATCGAAAAGACACCTGCTGTTGCTATTCCATTTGTCGAGAATGTCCATTTATCTACGAAGGGTTCTTCACCGAATACCTCTCTGTAAGCGCCAACAGTCTTCTTGACAATCTCACTTTTCTCGTCCATTACCCATGTTGGGAAGTACTTCTCGACGGGATACACAGTTCCCGTATAGGAAGGCCTTTCATAGAAGAGCTCGACGATTTCTGCCTCTTCTCCGGCCATTTGAATGGCCTCTTCCAGTTCTTTTACTACCGTCTCTTTTGTCTCTCCCGCCGTCAACCTCCTGTCTAGCTGGATGGTGCATTCGTCGGCCACTGCGTTTTGGGAGGGAGATTTGAAGAATATCTGAGTAACGGCTATCGTCCCCTTCCCTAGGAAAGCGTCATCCTTTATCCTCTCATTGAGCCTCTCTATCTCCTGTATGATACGGCCCATCTTGTAGATAGCATTGACTCCCCGTTCGGGTGCGCTCGCGTGACAGGAAAGCCCCGAGGTTTTTATTTGAAGCTCCATTCTTCCCCTGTGCCCCCTGTAGATATTTAGATTCGTCGGTTCGGTAATGACCACGAAGTCAGGCCTAATGCCGTCTTCCTGAACTATGTACCTCCAGCAGAGGCCATCGCAATCCTCTTCCATCACAGTTCCTGTAACGTAGAGAGTGAAATCTCCCAGCAGTCCCTCTTCTTTCATTATCTTTGCCCCGTAGACCATTGCAGCCATTCCAGCTTTTTGATCGGAAGCACCTCTCCCGTAGATTATGCCATCTCTAACAACTCCTCCGAAAGGATCTACCTTCCAGAGCTTTTCATTTCCCACTTCTACGGTATCGATATGTGCGTCCATGGCAATCACTTTCTTGCCCGATCCGATTCTACCCATGATGTTTCCCAGACCATCGACTATGACTTCGTCGAAGCCCACCTTGTCCATCTCTTCGCGAATTCTCTGGACAACCTCCTTTTCACCGGCAGAAAAGCTCTTGATGCTTACGAGATCGCTTAGAAAAGCGGCAAGTTCCTCACGGTGTGATTCAGCCTTGGTAAGTAGATGTCTTGACACGTTTGTCACTCCTATACACGAGTATTTTCTTTATTATAACTTCTTATACATTGCAAAAAAAAGTAACAAGAGAACCGACAGAGGCTTTGGTAATAGTATAGCTCGACTCGTTCCGGTTCTCAACGGAAGGCGATCAAGTCAGTGCAAGTATTCANNAAGTTCGACCTCGGGCCTGTCGATCTATCAATTGAAAAGGGCGAAATCGTAGGTTTGATTGGACCATCAGGCTGTGGAAAGACTCTCCTGTTAAGATCTATTGCGGGGCTACACGAAACGCTCTCGGGTACTGTCGAGATCAACGGGCAGGACGTTACTTTCCTTGAGCCCCATCTCAGGGGCCTTGCTTTTGTCTTTCAGGACAATGCCTTGTTTCCCCACATGGATACCCATGACAACATTGCCTTTCCTCTCACAGTAATGAAGGACAAGGAGGCAAACGAAAAGGTAAGTAGAAGAGCCGATGAACTCGATGGCCTTTCTGACTACCTTGATCGTTGGCCGAAAGAGTTGCCGGCCGGAATGAAGAAGTTGACGGCATTCGCAAGAGAGACGGTAAAGAAATTCAACATCATCATGCTTGATGAACCGTTCGAGAGACTCGACAAGAAGATCAGAACCGAGCTGAGACTGATGATCAAGAGGCTGCTGATTGCTCTTGGAGAGTCTGTGCTCATAGTATTGAACGATCCCGAAGATGCGATGGCAGTTGCGGATAGAGTGTACGTCATGTATGATGGAGCAATAGTTCAGCATGGCCCGCCAACAGAGATATACGAAGATCCGACTTCGCATTTTGTGATGGAGCTCTTTTCTTCGATGGGAGTCAACAGGGTGGGTGATGCGTCCTTCAGACCCCAGGATGTTCAACTGGACGAAGAAGGGGAGGAATTCTCACCAGAACACTGCGGTCCTTTTGATTCGAGACGCATACTCTGCAGTGGAAAGCTCAGAGGGGAGAATGTCACAGTACTGCTTCCACTGGAGTGCAAAGACCTTGATTCGGTTTTCATAAGCATCACCAGGTCTTTCAGTCTATAATCAAGTGTGTTTTACCATCTCTATTGGCTGAAATTGCGACGAAAAACCTTCTGGTTGCGGTATAATCTACTTGGTGATGTGTAAAACGTTCTTATGAGAGGCCTTTCTCTAATGAGAAAGGCTTTTCTGTCTGCTCGAGAGAAGTTCTATTAGTCTGTCGGGATAATCCGTAATGATTCCATCTACTCCAAGGTCTATCAGTCTCTCCATCTCCAGGACCTCGTTTACGGTCCAGGGGATGATCTTCAGTCCGTATCTGTGAGCGCTCTCTATCCATCCCTCGGTCATGAGTGTGTAGTTAGGAGAGATGACACTGCAGCCGATACTGGCAAGCATCTTCCCTATGTCGAATCCGAAGTTCCTCAATCTCAGACCGGCAGTCCATATCGTTTTATCGAGATTTGTGCTTGAAATTAGGGCGACCGTTTCAACGGATGGTTCCAACTCCCTAGAAATCTTGATAGCTTCCCAGTTGAAAGACTGTATCGTTGACAGTTCTTCGAAGCCGAATCTGGAAACAACTTCAAGAACTTTTCTAACGTGTTCTCTAAGATCGACGGTATCCTGAGGTCTCTCAGGAAAGTGCTTGATCTCTATGTTAACTCTCACTTCCTTTGCAGACTTCTCATTGTGTTGCCGGACCAGGTCAAGAACCTCTTCGAGAGAGAGTATAGCCTGTCCATCCATTTGAAGTTGTTCGGGCCAATCTTCAGGATTGACAGTTCTTCCTATGTCGTACTTTCTAAGCTCTTCGAAAGTAAGGTCTTTTATCAATAACCGATCCTTTATGAATTCCCCGTCCTTTCTCGTTCGCTGTGTATTCAGATACGGCTCATGGTTAATGACGACAACGCCGTCACTGGTGATTACAGTGTCAAGTTCAATAGTGTCAACGCCCAATTCTAGTGCGTACCCGAAGGCGGCGATCGTATTCTCGGGCATGAGACCTCTGCAGCCGCGGTGCCCCTGTACATCGAACTCTGCGGTCGCGGAAAGTGCCGTTGAAATAAGAAGAATGACGATAATGGCCATTGATTTCAAGATAAGTCTCATAGTCACACTCCATTCAGTCTTTTTGAATTGCAAGTTGTATAATTTCCACTAGTTGCGTGGGGGGAGATTGCGTTGAATCTTAATATACTATTCTTTGAAGCTCTAATATATGCGAGCTTGGCGACTAAGAATCTGCTTAGTCAATATTTCGACATCTCCGGTTATTCACCAACCGAAATCGGAATACTGATGGCGGTACTGCCTGTCGTCTCGCTAGTTTCCAGCCCCTTGTGGTTTAAAATCAGCTCTAGACTTGGTCAGAACAAAATCTATTATATCGTATCTCTTTCTTCAGCCGTATGTATCTGGCCCATTTTTGCCACCAGCGATTTCTTGACATCCTTACTCTTCATGATTCTCTTCTCTCTCTTTTTTTCGGCAGTTGTTCCACTGGGTGATTCGATTATTATGACGATTCTTAAGACTACTGGAGGTCGTTTTGATCGTGTGAGGCTTTTTGGCACGATAGGGTTTGCAGTTACTTCTCTCTTGTTAAGCAGTCTCGTCGGGATCAGTTTCTTCTGGTTATTTGCAGCCACCTCCATTGTTCTGGCCTTCTCACCGATGTTCCTCAAGAGAAGACCCGGTGAATCGAGAACTGAAGCCCCGGAAAACCCTGCCAGTGCAGGTTCTCTTCTTCAGTTTTCTTTGATGACTGTCGGAATGTTTTTCGGAATTACTTTGAACTCCTTCCATAATTCTTTCATTGCGGTCTTCACAAGACAGAACGGTATGGATCCGTCGGTCGTGGGGGTTGTCTTTGCAATTACCGCTCTTTCAGAGATTCCTTTCTTGTTGGTTGCCGACAGGATAATCGAGAAAATCGGCAGTATGAAGATCCTGCTATTCGGCATGGCGGTAATTGGAGTCAGGATGATTCTTGTCTCCTTTGCGACAAACGTATATGCGCTCTATTTGGTGGAGTCTTTACACGGGTTGACGTATATTCTAATGTATTACTCCCTTTTTCACTTCATCCATTACGGTCTTTCGGGTAGGCGGATGATTGCTGCTCAGAGTGTCTTCTGGATTGTGAGGTCGGGATTGACTTTCATCGTGGGGTCAATCGGAGGAGGAATAATTATCGATAAATTCTCAGTCTTCTTTGCATTCAGACTCTTCGGATTTGTCGGGCTTCTATCTGCAATCTTAATGACGGGCGTTTACTTCGCGATTCTAAGATCGCGATCGAATTCCAGATGAAACCCACCGGATCCAAGAACTGAGATGTATCTCTCGAAATAATGTTTCATTGCTTGATGTGAGTCTCAAATAACCTCCGGGATGAATTGTGGATCAGTTTTTCGGAAGGGTTTGTGAGCGGTTCTTTCTTTTCAAATAACGAGAACGAAGCGGTATGCTGGGTCTTACGTGTGATATTCAACTCTGCTAGCTTCTTAGCGAGCTTCTTGCGGGGTAACTCTTGGTGTTATAATTAGTTTGGTATTCTGCTGTTTTCAATTTCTGAAAAGGGAGGGTTCTTTATGAAAAAGCTTCTTGTACTGGTTCTTCTGTGCTTGTCAATCTTTGCTTTCGGAAAGACCACTATCAACTTCTGGCATGCAATGAGTGGCAGCAGATTGGGTGCGGTCGATGCTATCATCGAAGGATTCAATTTGGAGAATCCTGACATCGAAGTAATAGCACAGTTCACCGGTTCATACGCAGAGACCCTAACCAAGGCGATCGCTTCGTATCGAGCAGGAGATGCACCTCATGTTGTACAGGTTTACGAGGTTGGACTTCAAACTATGCTTGACAGCAATGCGATCAAGCCGGTTTTTGAGCTGGCGGGTCCCGATTTCGACTGGGGAGACGTGATCGGCCCAATTCTTGACTATTACACAGTTGGAGACAAGCTTTACTCAATGCCTTTCAACTCGTCAAGTGCCATCCTATACTACAACAAAGACATTTTCAGAGCCGCTGGCCTCGATCCGAACAAACCGCCGTCGACCTTCGATGAACTATACGAGATGGGAAAGAAGATAGTCGAATCAGGGGCGGCACAGGGAGGAATCTCTTTTGGCTGGCCGGCATGGGTCTTCGAGCAGATGCACTCGGTACATGGCCAGTTCTACTCGAACAATGAGAATGGTAGAGTGGGCAAGGCAACGGAGGTTTTCTTCAACGGAGACTTCGGTGTCAAGGTCCTGGCGGAGTGGATAAAATGGGCTCAGGCGAAAGTCTTCCTTTACGGCGGCAGAGAGTATGACGCAAACCAGGCATTCCTTACCAAGCAGGTTGCAATGTTGATTCAGTCTACATCTTCTGTCAGCTCAATTGAGTCGAAAGCCGATTTCGAGATGGGAACAACCTTCCTGCCGGTTATGCCAGGTTATCCGAAGGGAAATTCCGTCATTGGCGGTGCAACGCTATGGGTAATGAAGGGTCATACAGACGAAGAATATGAGGCGATCTGGAAATTCTTCCAGTACCTTATGAAGACTGAAGTTACTGCCGAGTGGCATAAGTCGACGGGTTACTTCCCAACCACCAATAGTGCAGTCAAGAAACTCATGGACGAAGGTTGGTTTGCCGAAAATCCAAATCACCTTACCGCCTTCCTTCAGATACTTTCGGGAACGAGAATTCCCGAGGCCCAGGGAGTGAGACTCGGCAATTTCGTCGCCATCAGAGATGTCGTTGATGGGGCTATTGAAAAGGCTATACAGTACACCGGAACGAATTTCGAAGCAGAAGCGAAGAGAATTCTCGACGATGCGGCAAAAAAGTCGAACACGATACTTGAAGAATACACATTGATCTACGGCAAGTAGTTTTCTTTGGATCCCCTGACAGAAATGTCAGGGGATCTTTAGTATTTTCCGGACGGTGATGAGGCATGCATAGTCGTTTTCCAAACAAGCTCTTACCATACTTGCTACTTCTGCCTTCATTGGTCGTGGTCATCATCTTTTTGGTTGTTCCTACTATTCAGTCGCTGTACCTGAGTTTTTTCAGGGTCTCTCCTTTTGGCGACAAACTGATATTCGTGGGATGGTACAACTTCACCAAGCTATTCAAATCTTCAGATTACATCAACAGCCTTGTTATAACGCTAATCTTTGCGGTTTTCGTCGTAGTGATCGGTCTGACTTTGGGAATGCTGCTTTCGGTACTTCTGAATCAGAAGCTGAAGGGGCTGCAAGTATATCGAACTCTTTTCATCTGGACTTATGCGATTTCACCGGCAATAGCAGGAACGATTTGGGCACTGATGTTCAGCCCTTCGAGCGGCCCGATTACATTCTTGCTGAAGGCGATCTTTGGAGCTAATGTTAACTGGATGATGGATGGGAAAGTTGCCCTCGTTGCAGTAATCATTGCAGCTTCGTGGAAAATGCTTGGTTATAATATAATTTTCTTCTTGTCAGGACTCCAAACGATTCCTCAAGAATTGATTGAGGCTTCTGCTATAGATGGCGCATCTAGCGTTCGGAGATTCTTTAAGATCACAATTCCGCTGTTGTCGCCGACCACTTTCTTCCTGCTGATAATGAACATGCTGTACGCCTTCTTTCAGGTCTTCGGACTGATCGACATAATGACAAAGGGCGGGCCGGGAGATGCCACGCAAGTCCTTGTATACAAACTTTACAGAGACGGATTCATAAACCTTGATACGGGCTTTGCATCCGCTCAATCAATAGTGCTTTTCGTTTTTGTAGCCATCTTGACTGTTCTTCAGTTCAGATTTGCCGAGCAAAAGGTCTTCTATGGATGATCGTGGGGTGAACTAGATGAAGCAGAGAAAATCATCGATCTTTCTGAGCTATCTTTTTCTGACAATCGCGCTCATAGCAATAATGTTTCCGATTTACTATGCCTTCACTATGAGCACATTCAACGAGAAGGAAGCCTACTCATTCCCTCCTAAGTTCATCCCAAGCATTCACGCATTCGATAACTATTCGACGGCCTGGAAGACCGTTAACATGGGAAGATTGATCTTCAACAGCGCATTCATTTCGATTACCGTGGCATTTGCAAAGATATTTCTTTCGATGCTCGCTGCCTTTGCTTTCACGTATTTTGGGAACTTCAAAGGAAAGTATTTCTTCTTTGCGATAATTCTGATTACTCACATGCTTCCGCTACCGATAAGAATTGTACCGACTTATGAGCTGATGAGAACTTTTGGCTGGATTAATTCATATAGAGCTCTCACGATACCGTTTTTTGCCAGCGCGACTGGAACTCTGCTTTTCAGACAGCTATTCATGACTGTTCCACCTTCGCTTTCCGACGCTGCAAGGATCGATGGAGCCGGACCCATGAGATTTCTGTTCAATGTGTTGATCCCGCTTTCAAAGACTAATGTCGGGGCGCTGTTTCTGATTGAATTCACATATATGTGGAACGAGTACCTGTGGCCTATGATAGTTACCAACAGCAATAACATGCGTGTTGTACAGATAGGAATAAAGATGCTTCTTGCAAGTGAAGCTCAAGCGGCCGAATGGAATATCATTATGGCCGGAGCCATAATCGCCATGATTCCTCCGTTGATCATGCTGCTGCTTTTCCAGAGAACTATCATGGAAGGGTTCAGTCTGAAAGAAGAGAAGTAGACCGTCAGATAAGTCTTCTATCTGTTTATGTTGTGGCATTCTCTATGGTTTTCAAAATAACCTTGCTGCTGTAAGTGGCGCCCGAGATTACAGACCTCGACAGATTGGTTCTCTATTAAGGAGGCGATGATTGTCTCTGCCAATTTTCCTCTGCCGTGATTGTGTCTCACTATTTCAGTCGATTTGATTTCGTGTCCGGAGACCACGACGATTACTGTCACCCCTACTATCTCTTCATTACCCATAAGTTAGGGAGGTCAACGGCACTCATATACTGGCTCTTGCGGAAACACTGTGGTTCGCTCCTGATGATCCTGATCTTA
>NZ_DJGL01000095.1:0-3034 GCF_002432735.1 Mesotoga sp. UBA5847
CATGTTCTTCGCCGGCATTGCGTCCGCCGATGCTTTTCGGCGCCTTGCGTCTAATCAATTAGCATCACTTCCCGACGAAGTCGGCCTCGACTCTCGTGTTTATCTCTTCCTTACTTGATCTCACAGGACATCGATGAATTCTTTATATCCCAGAGCTTTATAGCCCTTCTTGCGGTTTTCAAACATCTTCTTCAGCATAGGGACATTCTCATCTACGTAGTCGTATATTCTGACCTCATGTTTCCCAAAGTTTTCTCTGTGCAGTCTTCCTGCATATTGCTGAAGAACACCCTTCCAGGAAATCGGAAAGGTGAGGAAGAGAGTGTCAAGTCTTGGGTCATCGAATCCCTCCCCTAGATATCTTCCTGTTGAAAGCAGTGCGAGACCGTTGTCAGCGTTTCTGAAACTGTTGAGATTCTCGCTCTGTATCTTCTTTGACTGCTTCCCGTGTAAGAGAAAGATCCTGTTCTCCAAACCACCCAGCATCTCGTAAAGAGTCTCGATATGAAGAACCCTCTCAGAGAAGACTAGACAATACCTTCCTGCTTCTATGGCCTTCCTAATGTCGTTGCATATTAGGACATTTCTACCCCTATCGGTTTCGATCGCTTTGTAGATCTCTTTGGGTTTGGAATCTGGTTGTGTTTCAAGACCGGTCTGCCTAGGCACATACGTTCGTTCGAAGAAGAAATTCCCCTTTCTAGTGATCCTGTACCTAATAGGGCCGCACTGCATGAACATTATAGGGTCGTGGCCATCTCTTCTCTTTGGCGAGGCCGTCAGACCTGTCACATACTGCGCCGGAATGCTCCTGATAACTCTTTCAAGTGTGAAGGCGGGAATGTGCTGGCATTCATCGACGATAACATGCCCATAATCCGGAAGATTCTTCAGAGAATCCTCATTTCGGCTAAGTGTCTGTATTAGAGCAATGTCAAGAATCCCTTTTGCCGTATTCTTTCCTTGCCCAATCTGTCCTATCTCATCAGGAGCGACCTGCAGGAACTCTTGCACGCTCTCCTCCCACTGTCTCAGAAGCTCTCTTCGATGAACGAGAATGAGTGTGCTTCTCTTTCGCTGCGCGATCAAGTTCAAGGCGATTACAGTCTTTCCGGAACCCGTAGGAGCGCAGAGAATACCGAAATCATGCTCCAACATCTCATTGGCAGCCGTATCCTGTTCCTTTGTCAGATTCCCGCAGAAGGCGACATTGACATGACTTCCGCTGCAGCGCTTATCTTCAAGCTTCACATCGATTCCGTTGCTTTTCAGAAGGTCAATTGAATCGTCCAGACAGCCTCTCGGCAAGAGAAAGTCGATCTCATCTTCTTCTGCGCAGTTGATTCGTCTTGGTTTGTTGTAAGTGGGAAGCCTCATAGCCTGAGCCCTGAAAAACTCAGGATTGTCGAATGTGGCAAGCTTCAGCAACTCACCCATAATCGAGGGCGGCAAAGAATCCTTCTCAATCCTTATAACGCTGTCAAGCTTTAGAGTGACCTCTTCAGGAATCGGCTTAGTATTTACAACGGTCACAGAAAATCTGTTCCCGTCACTGTCATCAGAAATGTCTCGCAGAATACGCGCAACTTCTTTGTGGCTGATGCGTTTTATAGATGAGAGAAAGGCCCACTGATCATCATAGGGTTCGAAATCTTTATCCAGGAAAACTGTGTTTTCCGCTTTGCGCAACATTCCCTGCAGAGGGAGAGCGATCAGATTACCCAGTCCGCCCTTTGGCATAGTATCCTGGTTCGGAAAGAACCTGTCATAAGAGCTCAATGAGAGCCTCGGTCGATGTTCCAGGACCTTCGCGAGCAAAGAAAAGCCCATCTTTCTAGCGAGCGATGCCCTAATCGGCTCGCTAAAGAAGAACCAGAGATGACAACCCTTACCGGATCTCGATCTCTCCAAATACACCGGAACGGAAAAAGCTGCACATGCGTTCATGAAGGCACGTGCATCATCCATCCAGCTTTCTCCATCTAGATCGGCGGCAAGGAACCTGCATGTTTCGTCTTCAATGAGCGGATAAATACCTATCGAGATCTTTCCTGAAAGATGATTGTAGATCACCCGATCAGTAAGCGGCGCGAATTCTCTCGAATCGCACTGAGTGCACTTGATCTGAGGTTTCCTGCAAATGCCCTTCTTCCAGATGTTCTTGCAAACTGGCTGGTACCCGGAAGAACCATCTGCTCCTTCCCATCGAAGTGCATACAAATCCTGCCTGCCAAAGAAAAGAGATCTGTAGAGGGAAATCTTCTCATCAGGCGATGAATAGTGTGATACCTTCGAACTGCCATTTGTTCGGGCTGCCGTCTTCTGTCTCAAACGTTCATTAACGGCTTCAAGCTCCTCTATTCGTTTTTTCAGTCTCTGGAGATCATTGTCCATAAAGCAACTCCCTCATTTATAGTATACAAAAGATGACCGAAAAGTGCATTAGCCTACTCGTGTGGTTGTCAGGAATCAACTCCACTGATTCATGATGTTGAAGCAGAGGTTCTTGACGGCTTTTGTTCTGAATTCCAGTTACTGCAAAGCAAATCTGCAACGCTAAGATGTTCCTGAAGAGTCAACAACGCTCAGGAATTACTTTACATTTACGATCCCAATATATGAACTGTTTATATTGTGTGCAATTAAGAGCCAAGGAAGCAGAGGAAATGAACTGTGAGGTTACTGTCGGTTTTTGAAGATTCATCCGTTTCCATTGAGGAGGATTTCTGCGGTACGCTTTGAAGAGATCAGTCCTCCGTCAACAGTCCAAGAACAAGAACCTGTTCACCGCTAAGACCATTCGATCGAGAAAGAGCAATGTCGAGACGTTCGCTGCGCTCACGAGAAGGCGAGAATCAGAACCCTTCGACCCGTCATCCCGTAGAGCCCGCCCCAGAATCCACTCACTTAGCTTGCCCTGAAATGCGCCTGTTCAGGGTCATCCCGCAGTGCTCCTGTGCGGGATCTCGCCATGACGATCCGCTATACGCTTAAGAACGAGGACCTGCTGAGCGCTGTGGAGAACCGTCCTTCG
>NZ_DJGL01000063.1:0-7528 GCF_002432735.1 Mesotoga sp. UBA5847
GTTCACCGAAAAGGCCGCTGTACGCTGTTTAGAGCCGTCTTCGTTGAAATCGAATACTAGATCTTGGAATACAGCGGAGAGACATCTGGGATAAAACCCTCGAGAGCATTTAGAATAGTGATTGCTCAATCTTTGCCAGACTCCAGAACCGAGAGCCGCTTTTTAGCTTTTGTTCTTATAACTTGCAACTTGAATCTTGGAACTTGGAACTGATGACCAAGAACGTGGACGCGAAGCGTCGGAACGAGGAACTGCTCTTGTTCCTAAAAATGGAGTCCCTCTTTTTCAGACGATCTCTAAAGTGTTTTGACGAACCAATCTACGGTGGCCCCGATCAACTGATCAAAGGCTGTCATGTCCCCCGTGAAAATGTTGAACGTATGGTCCGCGCCTTCTATAAGAAGAACTTCTGACTCATTGTTTCTTGATGCATCGACAATTCTCTGAGCATTTACAGGATCAACTACTGTATCTAGAGCACCATTGATTGCTAGTACTGGCGCTGTGGAGTTAGAGAAGACCTGTAACACGTCAGTGCCATAAGCTTCATCGAACCACTGAAGACCTAGCTTAAGGGAGCTTCTCCATTCAAATGTAAGCTCATAGAATCCGTTTTCCTTTGCAATTTCGTAAGCTTCTAGATCTGCAACACCCGACAGGTCGGGTGCGCCTGCCCAGCAAAGCACCGATTTATAAGCCGGATTCTGTCCTGCAGCGAGCAAAGCGATTGTTCCACCCTGGCTCCAGCCCATTACTCCTGCTCTATGGCCGTCTATTCTCGGAAGACTTGCTGCGTAAGCGAAGGCGATATTCGTATCGTCCACAGCCGATGTGAAGTTGTAGTCGATGTAGTCTGCAGTACTCTCGCCATTACCAATGAAGTCGAAGCGGACACTGGCAATACCTGCCTCTGCGAGAGCAGGAGCTGCCAGGAGGTAGCCTCCGCCGGCTTCGCTCTTGTCAGAGCCGGTTCCATGAAGCATGACGACTATTGGAAATGGTCCATCGCCTTTAGGGATGCAGATAACAGCAGGAATATCATGATCGATATTGGGAATCATGACCGATATTTCCGTATACGCCGCAGGAATCTTCAATACCGTTCCCACCTGCAGTGCAAACTCATCAGTGATTCCGTTGAGTTCAGCGATTTCCTTCCAGTCGACATCATAGGTCTTTGCAATCTCCCATAGAGTGTCTCCCTTTACAACAGTGTACTCGGTTCCGGCCGCTAGAAGCATGGTGCCAAGAAGCAAGACCAGAACTACGGCCAGAGAAGCTCTCCTCGTAACTTTCAATACAATCACCCCTCACATAAGGATTTGGTTTCAATTTCAGTATACACCCCCAGAGAAGAGGCGATGAGACAAATATCTGTCATTTAGGTTATTTGATCGGCTGCCATTCTCCAGTCCAGTCAACATAGTTCTCATGCTTCACAGAGACTAACGTATTTCTTTCGCCACGACCGCAATTCTTTCTCATGCAAATGGTGCTCCCGCCAAGAGTTGATCACGCAGAATCCGTGGCGTGTCCGGCACTCTCTAGACTTTGCGCAATCAGTATGTGCTGCACACTTGAACGGCGTAGTCGAATTCTTCTCCATGCTTCATCCACAAGAGAAGGAAAAAATTTCCTCTCAAGTGAACGGTCCCCGCGATTGAAATTTCGCTCGATTCAGATACTTCAAGCAATCGGATTGTTTCTGATCCATCCAGTCTGATTGCCTTTAATTCGAAGGCATCTCCATAAACTAGCCACTTGCCGCCAGGGAGGACCGCGCAGGATGAAGCGGTGAGGACGAGATCTTCTGTAGATAGAGTCCCCTTCACTGCATAAAATACTGCAATGAAGCCATTTTCTTCGATGAAGAAAACTCTGTCCTCTTCCGGCAGCCAGTGAAGCTTGTTCGTCGAGTAAGTTACTCCGATGTTTTTCACTGCAGAAGTCTGCGTCTCTTGGACGAATATCTTCCCCTCTGCCCGCGGAAAAGGCCAAAGTCGCCGGTATCGCTGAATCCGAAGAACTCCAGCCCGTTTACCGAGCTGTAGGAAAACTCAGAGAACTTCCCTGCGCGATTGACCGAAACTGCTTGCCCGGTGTGTGAATAAATGGTAAGTATTTCATCGTCTCGCCATTTGTAGTTATATTGATCGGTCGAGACAATCTGAACTGCTTCGAAAGGAAGAGCAAAGACATCGTACTCGCCTGCATCCAGATCGTATACTTTGAATCTTGTCGAAGGGTCGCTACCCGCCCTCATCTCAATTATTAGCCTATTTCTGTCGAAGGACAATTGAGACCTTTGAGAGTGATAGCATTCGATGCCACATCCAGCCAGATCAACTCTCCTCTTATCAAGTCAGCCGGTCTTTCCACAACTTCAAATACCTCAGCAGGGTTTTCATAGTGAACTGAGTTGCTTTCTTTCTTTATAACAAGGTTATCGATTCTGTTTCTCAGCTCGAGATCTTTTTGATTTGGCCATCTCGTGTACATGAAACCATAGCTTCTGAAGACCTCTGCTGCCTCCTCGACGGCCTCGTCAAGGGAGTGCATTAATTCTTTCTTTCCTTTGGCAGTTATGAAATTGCCTTCACTTTCGATTCTTGCCAGAGATGCTTCAATACTATCGAAACGTTGATTGAGATACTCCTCAGCTGCTTCAGAAGCTACCGTTCTCTTTTCTGCCCTTTCCAGAAAATCTATGAATTCTTTGCAGAGACCCAACGAGGGACGTTTCCGGGGACTCCATTATTTACTGTTCGTTAGCATTCGCATTCTTGATTATCATCGATGCTTCGCAATGACAGCGGCCTTCAGTGATCTGTCTCTAACTTTACAGGTTCAGTTCTTGTATTAAAATCTTGAAAGAATCCGAGCAACATTCATTATACAAGCCGGTGTCGCAGCAGCTATCGTGCTTTTCTCTACTTCCTCTGTATCAGGCCGATCATATGGCCTTCTGGATCTGTAAAGAATGCAAGGATATTATTCCCAGATTCGAACGGCCCCTGGAGAATTTCCTGTCCCTGATTCTTGACTCGTTCAATGATCTCATCCATATCCTCAACTTCGATATAGAGAGCCCTGTGAGTAGGAAGAGTGCCTTTTCCCGTGAATATGCCTCCGTTTATTCCTTTAGGGTCTCCGCTCCTGAATGAATGGAATTTAGTATCGCTAACTTCTGTTTCCCATTCGAAGACTTCCTCATAGAATTCCGAAAGTGACTCCCCATCTAGTGCGTTGATTTCCCAGTAAACTACTGGCATTTTCTTAGCCACTGAATTCGCCTCCTAGCGATAACGTATTACTGCTGAAGCTAATCTAGAGTTGCGGTACTTCCCCTTTGATTAGCCGTTGTGAACTCTGCTGAGTAGATCCTTTGAAGATGGTGCTTTCTGTTCTTCAACTTTCTTCTTTCGAAGAAGAAGGTTTCAACGGCAGCCCATATAAAAACCCAGCTCGCAATGACCAGAATTTCGTGAAGAGCGTACGCGTTAAATGATAATTCCGTAAGGATCGAAGCGCTGCCCATTGCCAGCATGCCGACCACGATAAGAATGACACTTAATCTTGCCAGTCTTTTCAGATCCAGATCAACGTAGTAGACTAGCGGAACAAGAGAATCTCTGATAGAGTTTCTGACCCTCGGAATAAACTCTTTCATCTCTGATTCAGGACCTTCAATTGAAACACTCAGACCTCTTCTCAATGGTAGGTACCTGGTCCGCTCTTCAAGTAATTCGATAAGCTTTTCAGCATCTTGCTTTGCGAACGATGTGTCGTCTGCTTTGACATGTACGGTGCCGTCATCGGCTCTCTCAGAGTAGCTTTTCACGCGCCTATCGAGCTCTCTTGTTTCGACTTTCACCCTTTCTAGACTGGTTTTGTTCAAGAACTTCATCTCCTTGAGCCGATATTCATGTTTTCCAAACAACCTGGCGGCCGTTAGCTGAATGATTGCGATGAAAGATTATAAGTCAACCGCCACACAAAAGCGAAGGGATCTACAGAACAACCGCTGCGAAAAGAGTTCGCGGATTATCACTCCACAGAAGGCCGGAATTTTGTGGAATGACGATCCAAATAATTACGTTCATAGTTTCTACAGGTTTATTTTCATGCGAAGAACGCTTCATTCGTCATAGAAAAAATGACTCAACATAATGGTCCTTCACATGATCAACTGTCTACACTTGATGAGCAGCTCTCACGCTTTCTCGAACAATCGGCCTCTTTCTTCCAGAGAGATACAGTTCAAACCTGTTCAGTAATGCCATGAGTATTTCCGCTCTGCATCGATTCTCTTTCCATCTGTCAGAACGTAATCTAAGAACAGAATCTCGGTGGCTCTGTCGAAAGACGGCATGACCCCGAACATGTGGTTCCAAGTGTTCACGAAAACAATCGGCCTGTCCTCCAAAAACGTTATGAATTGAATCATTAGGACTGCCGAGCCGTGCAGATCTTTCGTGTCAGTGAAGGAGTGGTCTCCGGAGAACACGCCGGGAAAATCGATTACGATTATCTGACCGTCGGAATTGTATCTTACGTAGAAGGTTTCTATATCTTCTACACGACCGTATCTGAAGAATCTGTAGGCATCGTACAGGAAATCGAGTAACGCGCACGGGTGATCTTCATCCGCAAAGACCACAGTCACTTCAAGTAATAGATTCTGCTCTGAGAAATCTGTGAAGACCTCTATGATACCGTTCCTTGAATCAAACTCCGGCATCGAGAAGACAGGCAGTTTGATCTCGAATCGTGCAAACGTTAGAATCGCGAGTACCAAAGAAAGCAATGTCAGTATTCTTCTCATGAACATCCCCCCATAAACACCTATTTGTTCTCGAGTAATATTGTATAATGCGGATGCATCCAAACAGCCATGAAGTATTTCATGCTTTGTCGGCAACATCAAACAAGCGGGCAAATCGGTGTATCCCTTCTCGGGAACTTCCGGCTTTTTTCGTTTGCTCTCTCAATCTATCAGATGATAAGGAACGGTTCTTTTCTGCGTCCAGCACATTTCTCTTTCTGTAGCAATTTTGAACATGGTCGAAAAGGTGCCACTTGCACTGGTCTGTTTTTCGCCCTTTGAGGAACGCTTCTTAGTTCTCAAAGCTCGCGCCATGAAAGAGAATCAGTCCCTATTTGGATTACATTCCAGCTCTCTGATATCATATACCGAGATCGCTCAGGGGTCGGTGAGAAAATGAAAATCATTGAAAATGAGAATGCAAAGATAGGAGTTTATGATGCGCAAGACGTTGCTATAAGTAATGCACAGGCATTGCTTGACTCAATATCGGACAGTGTCTATGAAGGCTGCACCGATTTCATATTCAGAAAGGAGCACTTTCCAGAGGAGTTCTACGATCTCAACACAGGTCTTGCGGGGGAGATTCTTCAGAAGATGACGAACTACAGGTTGAGGCTTGCAATTGTCGGAGACTTCACCAGTGTTAATAGCAACAGCCTGCGTGCATTCATTGCCGAGTCGAACAGGGGCACCCAGAACTTCTTCGTAGCTACCGAAGAAGAGGCCATCAAGAAACTCTCCCGAAGGGCTGACTAGGACGAACATTCTCAAAGTATCCTTTTTTGACTGGGGTCCATCTAGACAGACGCTTCTGGGTGTCTTTTGCCGGGCATCTTTGTCCATACATCCAGTTTTGGAGATAGGGATCTTCAAACAAATGTCGAATCAATAATGTAGTTACATAACAACTCTTCTGCCAACAAAGACAAGGGATCGTTAAATTGCCTTCTGCTTGGGCAACTGGTAGAATTCATTTGGAAGCAGATTCAAATTAATGTCTGCCAATGCTCCGAACTGAAGGTGACGTGTTGATTGATCATTCCACTAGATCGATAGAGATACCAAAATACATAATTGTTAAGCCTGGCGCTTCTGAAGGACTGTCCGCTTTTCTAGAAATGATGAGATTCAACAGTGTCTGTTTTGTCACTCAGAAGGAAGTGCTTGACATCTTACCTTATATAAGAGATTCAATAGAGAGCAAAGATCAATCTGTGTTCATGGTTGATGAGAGGCCGAACCTGAACAATCTCATAAGTAAAGTCGACCTTGTTCATAGTATTCGCCCTGATGCATTAGTTGGTATTGGCGGTGGATCAGTCCTCGATACGGTCAAGTTCTTCGGTCACATTCTGAACATCCCGTTGATTCTTCTTCCTACTTTAGCTTCGAACGATGGAATTTGTTCTCCTGTCGTTTCAATGAAGCTTAGCAATGGCAGAAGCGACAGCCTCAGGGCGAGAATGCCTTTCGCCCTCTTTGCAGATGTAAGCGTAATACACAGTGCACCGAAGAAATATCTCTATGCAGGTTTGGGTGATGCGATTTCGAATGTCCCTGCCATTCTTGATTGGGAGCTCTCAGCGCAGCGTACGGGAGAACAGATCGATTACTTCGCAAAGACGCTTTCTGTAATGAGCTACAAGAGTTTGCTCAACTTCAGGCACGCCAGCATTGATGACGAAGACTTTGTGGAGACACTAGTGAATTCGCTGATCACGAGCGGAATTTCCATGGAATATGCGGGGAACTCCCGTTCTGCAAGCGGTTCCGAGCACATGCTCTCCCACGCGGCAGATGTTGTTTTCAACAGTAACTTTCTCCATGGCCATCAGACTGGATTCTACACTTGTATTGTCCTCAAAGCGTATGATGCCGAGCTCTATGAAAAAGTATTGGAACTCCTTTGCGATCTAGGATTTTTCAACTATCTACCGGAGGATCTATTTGATAGTGGAAGGTTTTCTGAGATCTTGAAGATTGCCAGAACGATAAGGCAACGATACACGATCCTCAATACACTGGATGATAAAAAGCTTCTTGAAGTCTTTGAGGACTCTGTATCTGAAATTCGTTACGCCATTTCGCACACTGATTCCCGAACATAAGTCTGGCAAGATTAGATATTGTGGAACGCATAGGGAAATAGTGTGATGATTTTCACAGATATTGTCATTCTAGCAAAGCCTTATCATACCCTCATCGTCTTCTTGGAGTTCAAATGTTTCATTCCTTGGTTCCAGAATCAGTGACCATTGTCAAGTAATCACGATTTCACGCATCTCTACTCTCTTGATCTTAAATCACCGCTCTACGCTCATCATTACCCACATCATATTCTCTGGATCTCATCTCATCCGTTTCGCTGTCTCATGATCTCGTGGTCTTCAACCAAGAACCTGGACACGTAGTGTCGGAACGATGAACCACTCTTCTGCTCTTGATCTTAAATCCCCTTCAGCGGGGGGTGACCGATTGCAAATGGGGCGTGTGCTCTTTGAAGTGCGTCTCGTCTCGTTTTTCGCTTCTTTTGTTCTGTCATCGTGCATTGCAAAATACAGGATCTGCTATTTCTCGTAATGTTGGTGGTCTCGAATATCGTCTTTCTCGAAGCGAAGCTTCATCTCAAGTTCAAAGCGTTCTCTCTCGTTCCCTCGATCTTCCACTCGTTTCTTCAAAGGTAGGGTCAAGAGATGGCGC
>NZ_DJGL01000084.1:0-8836 GCF_002432735.1 Mesotoga sp. UBA5847
TCAGGAGCAAAGAAAGCGGTTGACCGTTGAGCGGTTCTCCGTTCACCAGGAGAATCTGTTATTCGTTCCAGAGCGAGGATTTGTTCTTCGTTCTTGGTTAGGACCATTGAAGCAATAGCATCAAGATTCCGACCAGGAGCTTTGTCGGAATGACGGAATCTAGCCTTTTCGGAATAACCATTTGCTGTATCCCAGACTTGATAAGGGATCCGGTTCCAAGAACGAACAACCTGGACGCGTAGCGTCGGAACGAAGAACCGGTCTTCTTGGCGGTGGCCCGTTGACGGGCAACGTGGTTTTCACCAGCGACCAGCGGGTTTTTGCTCTTAAGCGTACAGCGATTCTCAGGATCGAGATGCTGAAACAAGTTCAGCATGACGGATTCCCGGACGAAGAACGAACAACCTGGACGCGTAGCGACGGAACGAAGAACCGGTCTTCTTGGCGGTGGCCCGTTGACGGACAACGTGGTTTTCATCAGCGACCAGCGGGTTTTTCTCTTAAGCGCACAGCGGTTCTCAGGATCGAGATGCTGAAACAAGTTCAGCATGACGGATTCCCGGACGAAGAACTAAGAACCTGGACGCGTAGCGACGGAACGAAGAACCGGTCTTCTTGGCGGTGGACTGTTGGCGGACAACGTGGTTTTCATCAGCGACCAGCGGGTTTTTGCTCTTAAGCGAACAGCGGCTCTTTGACAACTTGCAACTGCTCTTTCGAAGGACGGGTTCATGATCTTGGACGAAGGACCAAGGACGGCTTACATTGAACGTAATACAAAAGGAGGTCTATTTTGATCTGGAATAAAGTTGATGAGATAGTATCCTGTGGTATTGAAAAGGCAGTGTACCCTGGAGCCGTCGTCGTTGTCGGGAAGGATACCGAGATTCTCTACGAGAAACCATACGGCTTCCTTGCTGTCGATGACAATACTCCCGTCACGCTTGAGACCGTATATGACATCGCGAGTATGAGCAAGGTCGTAGCAACCACTAGCGCCATCATGCTTCTGGTTTCTCGGGGCGATCTCTCGCTTTGGGATACTCTGGGCGATCTTCTTGATGTCCCTGAGTCAAAGAAAGGTATTTCGGTCTTTCACTTGCTGACTCACACTTCTGGCATGCAGCCCTACTCGGAAGCATGGCGCGATCTCAAGGGAAGAGAACTTCTTGAGTCGATCATTTCTCTCGAACCGGAAAACGGTCTGATGGAGAAGATAAACTACTCATGTCTCAACTTCATAACTCTGATGGCAGTTGTAGAGAAGACAACTTCGATGTCATTCGCCGAGTTCTGTTCAGAGGAGGTTTTCAGACCGCTTGGAATGAATTCCTCTGGCTTTCTTCCAAAAGAACTGTCGAATGTAGCACCGACATGCGAACGCGATGGAAAAGTATTGAAGGGTCTTCCGGACGATGAGCTGGCATATTATCTTGGAGGGGTCAGCGGAAATGCGGGCGTCTTTTCAACGGGAAGAGATCTTTTCAGGTTTGTCTCCAGTCTAATGTGTGCAGGACTTGTACCATCCAGGGTCTTTGAAACGTTCGTATCCGAGACGGTATGCATTGGAGGAGATAGAAGACATCTGGGATGGCTGGCTCCCTCCAGAGGATCCAGTGCGGGCGATATTCTTGGAGAAGATGCATTTGGGCACACTGGTTTCACCGGAACCTCGCTTTGGGTCGATCCAGTTACCGGGCTGTATGTGATACTGTTGTCTAATCGGACTAATATAAGCAGAAGAGACACTATACCTCAGATGCAGAGAATTAGAAGACGGCTTCATAATTTGGTCTTTGGGAGTCTTGGATGATCTGGAATCGAATGAGAGGACTGCTCGCCAGCAGGAGAAGGAATATCCTCGGCGTAATGTCGGGGACTTCGGCCGATGGGCTGGAGCTGGCTCTGGTAAGCTGTTCTGGCAGCGGAAAGTCAATGAAGATCGAACTTCTAGACCATTTTTCCGTTCGGTTCGATTCTTTTTTTCACGATGAGATAGTGAAGACGTACGATCCTGACCTTTCCGGCGTTGACAGGGTCAATTTGATGAACTTCGTAATTGGCAGAAGGCACGCAGCGGCAATAAAGTCTTATCTTGAGAAGACGAGAGTAGTAGTGGAAGCAATTGCTTATCATGGGCAGACCGTCTACCATGACCCTGAAAATCGGGCGACTCTTCAGATAGGAGAGGCCGACGTTATCTCATCAGAAACTGGTCTTCCCGTTGTGTTCGATTTCAGGAAGAAGGATATGGTTTACGGAGGGGAAGGGGCACCAATCATCCCGTATTTCGACTGGATCTATTTTGAAAGCGGCTCTTACGCAGTAAACCTCGGGGGCATTGCAAACGTGACTTATGTAGACGATGATCTTGAGAATGTGAAGGCCTTTGACACGGGGCCGGCCAACTGCCTTTTAGATCTGGTCACGAAGAAGCATTACAACCTTGAGTTTGATGAAAACGGTAAGATAGCGGCCAGCGGTGCGGTCGATGATGAGATCCTCAATGCCCTTCTAGAGAGAGACAGAAGCTATTTCGAAAGAAGACCTCCAAAGTCAACGGGAAGGGAGCTCTACAACGAGGTTTTCCTGGAAGGGATCTCTGCAACAAAACCCGAAGACCTAGTTAGAACACTTGTAAGGTTCAGTGTAAGACGATTAGTTGAGAGTATTACTTCTTATTTGCCTATGGGGAAGAGAATGATTGTTACTGGAGGAGGCGCCCTGAATCCTGTCATGCTTGAAGATCTACAACGCTTGAGCGGATTGGAGGTAGTCGTACCCGATAGAACCTTTCTGCAGGCCAAGGAAGCCATGGGGATGGCCGTCCTTGCCCAGGAGTTCTTCAATGGCGTCGGGGCAAACGTTCCCTCAGTAACAGGGGCGAGACAAAGAGTTGTCCTTGGAAAACTGGCATTACCTTAATCTCCCCGACGGGAGAGAAATCATAAAGGAGGTTTTTACAGTGAGGCGAATCTTTCTGTTGATTCTCGCGGTTCTTTTCACCGCCATGTTGATGGCAGCTCCATTTGTGGAAGATACTCTGCTTACTCCGGATCCAAACCCGAAGATGGGAGGTACCCTATATCTAGCTCTTACCGGATCTCCGCAATCATTCAACTTCTACGGTACCCTTGACAACAACGCATACACGGTGGTAGGTCAGATGCTAACAGGACTTGTCGAGGCTCATCCCGTCACATCGGCAATCAGACCGGCCCTGGCAGAGTCTTGGGTAGTTTCGGAGAATAACAAAGAGGTCACCTTCCATCTGAGAGATGTGAAATGGTCAGATGGGGTACCCCTTACAGCAGACGATGTAATCTTCACCTTCAAGTACTTCATCATGAACCCGGTCGCAAGGGGAAACTCTGTTGACCGATTCACGATCGAAGCACAGCCCATAGAGTGGGTGAAGGTAGATGACAGCACCGTCAAAGCGATTCTTCCCGCACCTTACGCAGCCTTTTTCACCGTTCTCTCGCACGCTTATATCTACCCTTCACACGCACTTGAGGACAAGATAGACAAAGACAGACCCGACTCCGTTAACGATCTATGGCTCACAAACACTCCTCCAAGCGAGATTCCGGCAAACGGCCCGTTCGTTCTTTCGGAATACATAATCGATCAGAAAGTAGTTATGACGAAGAACCCCAATTACTGGAAAGTCGATTCTCACGGAAACAAACTGCCGTATGTCGACAAGGTTGAATACATTATCGTGAGCGACGCTCAGGTAAGGCTGGCGAAGTTCATGGCCGGTGAACTCGATTACATGGCCGTCTCGGGAAATGACTTCCCGATACTGAAGGAGAGAGAACTTGCCGGCGGTCCATTTAGAGTCTTCCTCGCCGAGCCGACCCAGCCGACCCCAAGCCCTATTCACATCGCCTTCAATTTCGATGCTGAGAATCCAAAACTGAGAGAAGTCTTCAAGACAACCGAGTTCCGCCAGGCAATGGAGTATGCTCTGGACAGAGAAAGAATAATCGATGAGGTCTACAACGGTTTGGCCGTTCTCGGAGGAGTGCCCGTTCTTCCTTCGAATAAGGCCTTCTACAACCCAAAGATTGAAGAGATCCGAAGACCGTTCAACCTTGCCGAAGCAGCAAGGCTCCTTGACGAATTAGGCTTCAAGGACGTCAACGGTGATGGCCTGAGAGAGTACCCAGACGGAAGCAAGTTCGAATTCGTCCTGACTCTTCAAAGCTCTCCTCAAGAATATCAGGATATCGCCTACATATACTCCCAGGATCTACTTAGCATCGGAATTAAGGTGAACCTGCAGATACTCGATAGTTCTCTTACCGGTCAGATGTTCGGCGCAGGTAGCTTCGAAGCCGGGATCAGGGCATTCGGAAACCAACCCGATCCTCAGTTGAGAAAGGCTATATGGCAGCCGGGCACACAACTGTATTACTGGCACAGAACGACAAGGGATCCCGAGACGAATCTTCCGATATTCGAGAACATGCTTGACTGGGAGAAGAGAGTATATGAGCTCTTTGAACTCGGTCAAGTCGCAATGGACCACGCAGTCAGAAAGACCTTCTACGACGAATGGCAGGAGATTTACGCAGAGTACTTACCCGTGATATTTGTGTGTAAAGGTATGAATCTTTATGCTGCCAACAAGTCTCTTGGAAATGTCGAACAGAACGAAGAGGGTCTTCTCTCTTACGCTTCCTGGACTGTCTTTAAGAAGTAGTTGGTAATTTGCGGGAGGAGAAGCTCCTCCCGCTTCATTTCTCTGGAGGAAGGTTATGTGGTCTTTTATCGTAAGAAGATTGCTTATCATGATTCCAATGATGTTCTTCATATCGGTG
Source organism: Mesotoga sp. UBA5847 (assembly GCF_002432735.1). Lineage (NCBI taxonomy): Bacteria > Thermotogati > Thermotogota > Thermotogae > Kosmotogales > Kosmotogaceae > Mesotoga > Mesotoga sp. UBA5847. The sequence goes on from NZ_DJGL01000084.1 coordinate 4,830, forward strand.
ATCTGTTTCGTCATTACCGAGCTTCAGCCGGGCGATTTCGTAAGCCAGTACCTCGATAATCCGAGAATCTCGCCGGCTCAGATCGAATTGCTTAGAAAGAACCTCGGCCTAGACGAACCTGCACATGTCAGATACTGGAACTGGATAAAGGGAATAGTCACCCGCGGGGATTTCGGATATTCTTTCGCCTTCCAGAGACCGGTTGGAGAACTGATATGGGAGCGAATGGGCTGGACCATACTCATTGCGCTTGGGGCGATTGTGTTTCAGTGGATTCTTGCAGTTCCTATGGGTATCTATTCGGCGCTGCATCCATATTCATTTGGGGATTACACCTTAACAGTGATCGGTTTCATAGGAGTCTCCATACCCGACTTTTTCATGGCACTGATCTTGATGTATCTAATGCTGCAGATGGGGGCGGCATCGGTTGGGGGTCTCTTCTCGCCCCAGTTTGTCGGGGCGCCCTTCAGTCTGGCAAAACTTGTCGACCTTCTGAAACACATTTGGGTTCCTCTCATAGTCGTTGGAATGAGCGGTCTCGCCGGGCTAATGAGGGTAATGCGAGGAAACATGCTAGACGTGGTCTCTTCTCCTTTCGTGACTTCCCTTAGAGCGCACGGCCTCGATGAGAAAACCGTCAAGAAACACGCGATCAAGAACGCTCTGAATCCTATGGTCAGCATAGCCGGAACGGAGCTACCGAATGTGTTCAGCGGAACTATAATCGCCGCTATCGTATTGAACCTTCCGACAATGGGGCCCTTCTTCTATAATGCGCTTCTTAACCACGATCAATATTTAGTTATGACATTTTTGATGTTCATAGCCATCATAACCCAGATCGGAAATCTACTTGCAGACATAGCTCTGGCTATTCTCGATCCAAGGATAAGGATGAGCTGACATGCAGAGTACGAAAGAACGAATTGCAAAAAACTTCCTTAAGCATAAACTTGGAGTCGTTGGGCTTATTGCCCTCTCGATCATGTATTTGCTGGTCGTCTTCGCCGATTTCATAGCTCCTTACAACTACATAACGGCACACAGAAACTTCGTCTATGCCCCTCCTTCAAAGATACGTTTCTTCGATGAAGAAGGCAACTGGCGGGGTCCTTTCGTGTACGGAATGACCAAGGTCAGAAACCCCGTTACGTATAGACTGGAATTCACGGAAGACAAGAACAACGTAGTACCGATAAAACTCTTCGTAAGGGGTGAAGAATACACTTTCTGGGGACTTTTCAAGACCGATCTTCATCTCTTTGGAGTCGAGGAGTCTTCAGATGTAGCAATGGTACTTCTATTTGGAGGGGACAGGTTTGGAAGAGACCTCTTCTCTAGAGTTCTTGTTGGCGGCAAGGTGTCAATGACCGTGGGTCTTGTGGGCACCCTGATAAGCGTTTTCATAGGCGCCATAGTGGGGGCCCTCTCAGGTTACTATGGCGGGACTATCGACGTATTGATACAACGTTTCATAGAACTCTTAAGATCCTTCCCTAGGATACCGCTGTGGCTGGCACTAGCCACGATACTACCTCCTCAGTGGCCTAGCACGTGGGTCTATTTCGGAATCGTAATTGTCCTGTCGCTGATCGGCTGGATGGGGGTTGCACGTGTTGTTAGGGGAATGGTCTTGAGCCTGAGAGAGAAGGAATTCATTCTTGCCGCCAAAGTATCCGGTGTTTCGAACATGAAGATAATAACGCGTCACCTTATCCCAAACACAATCAGTTATCTGATAGTCGTTTCGACTCTTTCAATACCGGGAATGATTTTGGGTGAGAGCGCTATTAGCTTTCTCGGCCTTGGCATAAAGGAGCCTATGACCAGCTGGGGGTTGCTGCTGAAGCAGGCGCAGTCTCTATCTGAACTGGAGGCTCATCCCTGGCTGATGATTCCAGGGCTATTCATAATAGTGGCTGTTCTCTCCTTCAACTTCGTAGGAGACGCCTTGAGAGATGCAGTTGATCCTTACAGGGCGGTGGAAAAAGTATGAGCACAATTCTTGAAGTCAAGAACCTTAAGACATATTTCAGAACCCCAGATGGTCTGGTTAAGGCAGTAGATGACATCAGCTTCAAAGTCGAGAAGGGAGAGATCTTGGCTCTGGTTGGAGAATCAGGATGCGGAAAGAGCGTAACCGTCCAGACTATACTGGGGCTTATCAAGGTACCTCCCGCAAAGGTCGAAGGAGAGATCTATTACAAGGGAAAGAACCTGGCAGGACTGTCGAACAAGGCGTACAGAGACATAAGGGGCAAGGAAATCAGCATGATATTCCAGGAACCCATGTCGACGTTCGATCCTCTATTCACCATAGGCTACCAGCTGAAGGAAGTTGCAAGGGCACACATGCCCTGGGATGAAGGCAAAACCTATGAAGAGATTATTTCGATTCTTCGTAGAATCAACATTCCTGAACCCGAGAAGAGATGCAAAGAGTATCCCCACGAAATGAGCGGCGGAATGCTCCAGAGAATCATGATTGCAATGGCTCTAATAACCAATCCAGAGATAGTCATAGCGGACGAACCAACCACCGCACTGGATGTTACAATACAGGCTCAAGTCCTCAACATTATGCGGGAGCTCCAAGGCGAATTCGGCAGTTCTATAATCTTCATCACCCATGATCTCGGGGTAGTTGCGGAGCTGGCTGACAGAGTTCACGTAATGTACGCCGGAAAGATAGTCGAGAAGGCAGGGGTGAATGAACTTTATTCATCTCCTTCTCATCCTTACACAAAGGGCTTGCTGAACTCCAGAGTGATGAGATCCTACAAGGGAAAGAAGCTGCCGTATATTGAGGGTTATGTTCCAAGAGCTTACGAGTTCCCTGACGGCTGCCGATTCAACCCCAGATGTCCTCATGTAATGGAGATCTGCCGAGAGAAAGATCCTCCCGAGTTTTCTTTGAATGCCGGCCATTCGGTCGCCTGCTGGCTGTTCGATGGGAGGTCGGAAACATGATGATACTTTCGACCGAAGGGCTTAGGAAGTTCTTCCCGATTAAGGCCGGAGTCTTTCTCCAGGTTGTTGGCTACGTAAGAGCTATGCAATCTGTAACCATGGAGATAAGTAAGGGCGAAACTATCGGCATTGTCGGCGAGTCGGGTTGCGGGAAGAGCACTCTAGGTAGAACAATAGTGAAGATCTATGAACCGACCGGAGGAAGGATAATCTATCATGACGATAAGGGAAATGAATACGACATCACCAAAGGGCTTGCAAAGAACGTCCGCTCGAAATTCCGACGCGACGTTCAGATGATTTTCCAGAATCCGTTTGACTCGCTGGATCCCAGAATGACGGTAAGAGACATTATCAAGGAACCTATAGAAGCACACAATCTACTTTCAAAAGACGAGATAGACGATTATGTCGGAGAGCTTCTGATGAAGGTGGGCATGTATCCAGAATACGCTCAGCGCTACCCTCACGAGTTTTCAGGAGGGCAGAGGCAGAGAATCGCGATAGCTCGTTCTATCTCGGTCAGCCCGAGGTTGATAATCTGCGACGAGCCGACTTCAGCTCTTGACGTCTCTGTTCAGAGCCAGATCATCAACTTGCTGCAGGAGCTAAGAGACGAGATCAAGATGTCGTATATATTCATCTCACATAACCTTGATGTCGTACATCATATGAGCGATAGGATAATGGTAATGTATCTTGGAAATGTTGTTGAAACTGCCGGAGCGAAGGAGCTGTTCGATTACCCCGCTCACCCCTACACAAAGGCTCTGATGGCGTCAATTCCAAACTGGGATCCTCAGGAAAGGAAGCTCCAGAACATCAAGCTTGAAGGGGAACCTCCCAGCCCGATCAATCCGCCTCCCGGCTGCCCGTTTCACCCGAGATGCCCATATAAGATCGACATCTGCAGCAAAGAGATGCCCGACAGCTTCGAAGTGGCTGAGGGCCATACAGTCGCATGCTGGCTTCATGAGAGGAGTTGTAAGACCGGGGTTGGGGGTCGGAGGTCGGGGGTTGGTAAGAGCAAGAAC